>JAVWHL010000018.1:0-23538 GCA_036640095.1 Erysipelotrichales bacterium
TCTTATATCATCAACACCATATCTAAGCATTGCAATTCGTTCAATCCCCATACCAAAAGCAAAGCCTTGATAAATTGTTGAATCATATCCAGCAGCTTCTAAAACATTAGGATGAACTACACCAGAACCTAAAATTTCAATCCAACCTGTTTGCTTACATACAGAGCAACCTTTACCTTTACAAATATGACAAGTTACATCTACTTCCACAGATGGCTCAGTAAATGGAAAATATGAAGGTCTAAAACGAACTTTTGTATTATCACCAAACATCTTTTTAGCAAATAATTCTAAAGTACCTTTTAAATCAGCTAAAGAAATATCTTTATCAACAACTAATCCTTCAACTTGCATAAATTGATGAGAATGAGTTGCATCATCTTCATCACGACGATAAACTTTACCAGGACAAATCATTCTTACAGGTGTTTTATCTTCATTAGCTTCCATTGTTCTTACTTGTATTGGTGATGTATGTGTTCTTAATAACTCTTGTGCATCAAAATATAGAGTATCTTGCATATCACGAGCAGGATGGTCTTTTGGAATATTCAACATTTCAAAGTTATACTTATCCTCTTCAATCTCATACCCTTCAACCACACTATAACCAAGTGATTTAAAGAAATCTTCAATTTCATTTCTAACTAATGATAATGGATGTAAACTCCCTTTACCTAAATTAGTTTGTGGTAAGAAAATATCAATAGCATCATTTTCTATATCATCTCTAATTTTTTTATCTTTTAAGAAACCCTCTTTTTGATCAAAAATTATATTTGCATACTCTTTTAATTCATGTACTTGTTTACCAAAAGTCTTTTTTTCCTCAACACTTAAATCTTTCATTTGTTTCGTTAAAGAAGTTATAGAACCCTTCTTTCCTAAAACTTGAACCTTTGCTTGTTTTAACTTATCTAAATTATCACTATTATTAACAAGTTCAATTACTTCTAATTTCAATTTATCTAACATAAAAACACCCTTTCTAACTATTCTATTCTACCATTTTTACTTTACTATATAAAGTCTAGCCATAAAAAAAGAGGTGTAACCACCTATTTATTTACAACATTAAAATAATAGCGTGATTTACCTACCAATTAAGCTACTCATAAAAAAGCCTTTAGTCCCTATCATTACCATCATTCCTTTATTAGATTCTATCAAAAATATACATCTATGTCAATTTATAAACTACTGTTTATAAGTGCTTTTAAAATAATCCTGGACCTTCATTAAAGAAGAAAGTAAAACGACCTCTTCTTTTTCATCCAAATCATTCAATATAGTATTAATCATGTCTTCATGAAACTTATCATGAATAACCATTACTTCTTGAGCACTCTTAGTGAGCCTTACACGAACATTACGTGCATCTATACTATCTCTAAAACGTTCAACATATCCTTTTGCTTCAAGTCTTTTAACTGAAGTTGTTAAAGTTCCTAAAGTAATCATTAATTTTTTAGCAACACTACTCATAATAGGATTATCTAAATCACGTATAGCTTCAATTGTATGAACCTCATTCATTGTTAAACTAATTCCCTTTGCATGTAGATTCTCTTCTTCTAAATACAAAATATGATTGAAAAGATCAACCAGTAATTCATTTAAGATTTCTTGAGCATTCATACAATACCTCCTATGTTAAATATCTTTTTGGTAACTTGTTAACAATCATCATTACGATAAATACTTTAATGATCTCTACAATACCAAAACTTAATAAAAATGATTTCAATGTTATTATAATATCTCCATTTGTAACAAAAATAAAATATAATGCTCCTATAAATATTGAAATAAAACTCATTATAATCATTATTAATACAATAGATAATCTATTAGTATTATAAGCTATAAATACTCTTTGTACAATCATTTGTGGTAGCCAACTATAAATAAATCCCGCACTAGGTCCTATAAGAACACCTAATCCACCACTAAAGCCACTCATAATTGGAATTCCTATTGCACAAATCAGTATTAATACTACATACCAGATGATAATCTCTTTAACATTTAACATAAATGGAATTAATAAAATTAATATTGTTTGAAAGGTAAAGCTAATTCCTATTATATTTATTGGAGGTATTATATTTGAACATATAAAAAATAATCCAATAAATAAGCTTATTTTAGCCATTTCCTTAGTTTTCATAATAATCTCCTACTCTAACATCATATCTAATATCATCAACTAGATAAGTAGTATTTCTATCTCCTACCAATATTCTTCCATCATCTTGTAATGATATAAACTCTACTACTTCATTATTTACTTTAATAATATCTTTTTCTAATCTTGCGTAGTCTAAATACTTAGATTTTACATCTTCTTTAGTATTAATATAAAAATATATTGTACTAATAATTTCACTAATTAATATATCTTTATTAATTTCCTTTTTAAAAAGATATGTAACCTTAGAATTTAGACTCCCATAACCTTTTGTAGGCTCATATAAATTTAAACCTATTCCGATACTAAGCTTATTATTTTTTTGATGTACTAAGATACCCCCTACCTTTTTATCTTGATACATCAAATCATTAATCCACTTAATATTTATATTTTTATTATATTTCCTTAAGACTTCAACTAATGCGACACTTACAATAAACATTATATTTTGTTTGCATCCATCTACTAAAATTAAATTTAAATAAAGACCACATTCATTATATGATATATAATCTCTTTTCTTACTTCCAATACCATTACTCTGATACTCAGCACTAATAAGCGTATCTTCATTAAAATTATCAATATTTCGTAAAGCATATAATGCTGTAGAGTCTATTTCTTTAAATCTTATTCTTTTCATAGTTTGTGCTCGATTTTCTCTTGAAATAACTTACTTAATAATCTATTCATATAAATATACCCCTCATTACTTAAATGAATATTTTTACGATCAAGTAAAAAAGATTCTTTATTTTCTAAAACTGCAGCATTTAATGAAATATAAAAAATATCTTTATTGTTATCAAGTTCTTTTAAATATTTGTCTAGTATATCGATATAGTTATACTTTAAAAGTGATTTTATATGGGGATATGGAAAATACTGTCCAAAGAAGATAATTTTAATATTTGGATTTATACTTCTAATCTTATTAAATAGTATTCTTAGTTTCTCTTTCATTTCTAAAAAAGATTTTAGTTGGTCTTCTTTTTTTATTTTATAGTTACTAACTACTTCAAGAATATCGTTAGCCCCACATGTAAATAATAAAATATCACTATTTTTAATTGCATTTTCAATCGTTACATCTTGTTGAAGTAAATTACTTAAAAATTCTTCATCTATATTTGAATAAACAATATCTTTTACTTTCTCTTGATAATTATTATTATCAATAAGCTTTGAAACATCTTTTATTCTACTGCCTGGTATTGAAAAATTATAAGTCGACTCTAACATTCCTTCATTATTAAGTTGTTCAATAAATCTATAGTAATAACCCTTATCGTATGTTTGATTGTATAATTCCCCAAATGTAATTGAATCACCTAACCCTAAAATACGATATTTTTTAATATCTTTAATATAATTCTTTTTTAATAGAGTTATTTTATGGTAGACTTTTTCTTTCAATTCAATTGGTTTTAAGTTATTAAAGCTTGATGGATAAATTGGATTACCAAAAACAATAAATATTTTATTTTTATTTGAAAATGAATTATTTATATATACTGGTATTATAGGTTTTTTAGACTTTCTAATAACATTAAATAAACCTGTATTAAATGAAGACATTAGACTTGCTTTAGATCTTGTTCCTTCTGGAAAAATTACAACATTCTTATTATCATTATTCACATCTTTAATTACATTTTTTAAAACTTTCAAACCTTGTCTAGGATCTTCCCTATCTAATAAATATGAGTGTGAAAGTTTCATATAGTTTTGAAATAATGGTATTTTAAATAGCTCTTTTTTTGCTACAAACCTAATTGGTTTATCTAGTGCCTTTATTAATAAGAAAATATCTAGATTATCTTGATGGTTTGATAATAAAATTGCACCTTCATTATTAGCTAATACTTCTTTATTAATAATCTCAATTTCATTTTTATTTGTTGATTTAATAATCATATTTGATAAATCTTTTAATACTTTATTATGAACTAATTCATCTTCTTTTTTCAAAGCTCTACTTGCTTTGAAATGATATCTTACTAAGGCTTTAAAATACTTTAGTAATCTTATTTTATCTTTCATTTAATCACCTACTATTACAACTGCAATACAATAATCTGTATCATGTGATAAGCTTATGCTTGCTTCTACACCTTCAATATATGGTGCTCCATATTCATCTTTACTAACTTCAATATCTATAAAAGATAAGTCTCCTATACCTTTTCCTTTTGCTTTAGCAAATGCTTCTTTTAATGCAAATCTTCCACTTAGAAATTCTAATCTTCTTCTAAGTGATTCTAAATTATAATACATCTCTTTTTCATTATTGGTTAGAATTTTATTGATAAATCTTTTATTATCTAATTTATCATTAAAGCGAGGCATATATACTATATCTGTGCCTACTTTACATTTTAATAGCAAACTTTATTTCTCCACTTACTACAACTTTATTATCTACTGAAGCTTCCACACTAGCAATACCAATAAAACCTTTTAATTTAATTAAATTAGCTTTTAAAATTAGTGTATCTCCTGGTCTAACTTCTCCTTTGAATCTAATCTTATCAATACCAGCAAACATTGCTAGCTTCCCTTTATATTCTTCTTTAGATAAAAGAAGTATGGCTCCAGTTTGTGCTAAAGCTTCAACTATTAATACTCCTGGCATTAAGTGATATTGAGGAAAGTGCCCCATAAATTGCATTTCATTAGCACTTACATTTTTTAAAGCAACTATTTTATTATCTTCTAAAGATATTTCATTTACTTTATCGACTAATAAAAATGGATATCGATGTGGTATTATTTCTTGAATTTGATTTGAATCTAAGATCATATTATTCACCATACTTTCTAAAGATCAAGATAGCATTATGTCCGCCAAATCCTAATGAATTTGACATTGCATACTTAACATCTTTTTTAATTGCATTATTTGGAACATAATTTAAATCACATTCTTCATCTTCTGTTTCAAAATTTATTGTTGGTGGAATAACTCCATTTTCAATTGTTTTAATTGATAATACAGCTTCAATTCCACCTGCACCACCAAGTGCATGGCCATGCATTGATTTTGTTGAAGAGATTGCTACATTGTATGCATTGTCTTTAAATACTTCTTTAATAGCATCACTTTCAAATTTATCATTAAGTGGTGTACTTGTACCATGAGCATTAATATAATCTATATCACTTGCCTCGATACTAGCATCATCCAAGGCTTTTTGTATTGCTTTAATTGCTCCTTTACCTGATGGAGCTGTAATATGATATGCATCACATGTTGAGCCATATCCTATAATTTCAGCATAGATTCTTGCTCCTCTACTTAATGCATGTTCTAATTCTTCTAGTATTAGAACACCACAACCTTCTCCTAAAACAAATCCATCCCTATTGGCATCAAATGGACGAGATGCTTTTGTTGGATCTTCACAAGTAGAAAGAGCACTTAGTGCATTGAATCCTGCTAGAGTATGAGGACATATTCCTGCTTCACTTCCACCAGCTATCATTACTTTAGCATCACCTCGTGCTATCATCCTAAAGGCATCACCAATTGCATTTGTTCCTGCAGAACAAGCAGTTGTAGTACATCCAGCATGACCTTGCGCATCTAATGATATTGCAACATTTCCTGCCGCCATATTTGGTATTATCATTGGAATAAACATAGGTGGAATACGATTATATCCTTTTTCAAATGAAGTGTATAAGTCCTTTGAAAATGTTTGCATTCCACCCATTCCAGTTCCCATCATTACACCAATATCATCTCTATTCATAGTATATTTATCTAAACCAGCATCTTCGTATGCTTGATTAGCTGCATATACTGCATACTGAGAAAAAAGATCTTGCCTTTTTATATCTCTTTTACTTAAATATTTACTTGGATCAAAATCCTTAATTGTTGCACCAATTTTAACCTTTAAATCGGATGTATCAAATGCATCAACATATGTAATACCACTTTTACCATCAATTGCATTTTGATATGCTTCATCTACTTTATTTCCTATTGGACTAACTATTCCAAGTCCACTAATAACAACTCTTTTTTCCATAAATCCTCCTCCTACATCACCATTCCACCACATACATTTAGTGTCTGGCCTGTTATATAAGATGTCTTTTCATCAACTAAGAACATTGCTGCATTAACAACATCTTCTACACTACCAAGTCTATTTAATGGTATTTTTGATTGAATATCTTCTTTAATTGCTTCATCAAGTACTGCTGTCATATTAGTCATAATATAACCAGGTGCAATAGAATTCACTGTAATATTGCGACTTGCAAGCTCTCTAGCAGCACTCTTTGATAAGGCTATTAATCCACCTTTTGAAGCTGCATAATTAGCTTGTCCTATATTACCACTAATTCCTATTACAGATGCCATATTTAAAATACGACCATATTTTTGTTTAATCATTACTTTAGATACAACTTTAATCATATTAAATGCACCAATTAAATTAACATCAATAACATCTTTAAAGTCTTCTGGACTCATTCTCATAATTAAATTATCTTTAGTAATACCTGCATTATTTACTAAGATATCTATACTTAAATTTAAATCTTTTATCTCTTTCATTAAGCTAAGACAACCCTCATACTCAACTACATTGGATTTAATTAATGAGATATTATTAAATTCATTTTCAATATTTTTTAATTCTTCTTCTTTTAAATCCATTACATAAGTAGCAATAATATGATAACCCTTTTTATCTAATTCTAATGCTATTGCCTTACCAATACCGCTAGTACCACCTGTTATAATTGCACATCTATTTTCCATTCTTATTCACCTCATTAACTACTTCATTTAATGATTGTACATCACTAATTAAATATAAATTAACTTCTTTATTCATTTGTTTTGCAATCGTTTTAACAAAACCTAATAGAGCTTTTTTAGGAGCAATTTCTATAAATGTATTTACTCCATCTTCTAACATTAATTCAATACTCTTATTCATATAAGTAGCATTAGATATATGTCTAGATAAATTCATAACAAAATTATCTTCTTCTACTTCACCACTTATATTACTTATTAATTTTTTATTAGGCTTTTCAAACTTATATTTTTTTAATTCTATTTCTAGCTCTTTTGAAGCATCATCTAATAAATTCATGTGTGAAGCAATTGATACATCAAGTTCTACTATTCTTTTAATACCATTTTTCTTTAAATACTCAATCGCCTTATCAACACACTCACTTTTACCACCTATTACTATTTGATCATTAGTATTATAATTGCATATTTTAACTTTATTTTTTAACTCATTATTACTTAAAATATCCTCTACTAAGCTTATATCAACTTTCAATAGGGCAACCATCTTACTTGATTGAGGTGGCAATGCGTTACTCATTATAGACGCCCTTTTATTAACCAACCTTAAAGCATCATTAAATGAAAGTACATCACTTGCAAGCAATGCATTATATTCACCAAGAGAAAGACCAGCAACATATTCAATATTTATCTTATTTTCTAATAATTCATAAAGACCATGATTAAAGGTTAACAATGCTGGTTGTGTATAAATAGTTTGATTTAGAAGTTGTTCATTAAAACTAACGTTGATTAAATCATAATCTAATATATCATTCGCTCTACTATATATATCACTTTTATTAATTAGACATTGTTCCATTCCTATAACTTGCTGACCTTGTCCCCCAAATAATAATCCAATCTTATTCATTATTGCTCACTTAAATATTTTTCAATATCACTAACAGTTTTAAATTTTGCGATTTCTTCTGTATCTATATCTAAATCAAACGCTTCTTCTAATTCCATTACAATTTCCATTACAGCAATAGAATCAGCACCTAAATCATCTAAAATTTTTGCATCATCATTAATAGTACTTTCTTCAATTTCTAATACTTCACCTATAATTTTTTTTATTTCTTTTTTCATTTTCTTTTCCTCCAAATTTTATATTTCTAATAAGGCAGCACCATAACTTAAGCCACTGCCAAAAGCAACAAATAATATCTTATTGCCTTTCTTTAATTTATCTGCTTTATTCAATTCATCTAAAACTAAAGGTATTGAAGCTGCCGATGTATTACCAACATATGCTAAGTTTGTAATAATTTTATTATTCTCTATTCCAAGAACTTTCTGTACATAATCTATAATTCTCTGGTTAGCTTGATGAGGTACTATATAATCGATATCTTCTAAACTTAGTTCATTCTTTTCTAATATCTCCTTAATTACCTTTAAACAAGCCTTAGTAGCAAACTTAAACACTTCTTGCCCTTTCATTTTAAGACGACTATTAAACTCTATATCACCCTTAGTAAATGGTGTATCAATATTAACTCCATTTGAAACAAGTATTGCCTCATTTACATCATCCTGTGAATAAATGATTGAATCAATTATTCCTGTTTCACCTCCCCTAAATAGACATGCTCCAGCTCCATCACCAAAGAGAATGGAACTAGCTCGATCATTAAAATCTAAATGCTTAGATATATTTTCAGCACCAACTAATAATACTGTTAGATACATTTCTGCTTTAATAAATGCTTGGACAATATTTAAACCATATACAAAACCACTACAAGCCGCATTTATATCAAATACTGGTATATCTCTATTTAATTCTAGCTGTGCTTTTACTTGATTAGCACAAGAAGGTGTTGAATAATCTGCACTAAATGTAGCAACAATGATTAAATCAATTTCATTTTTATCTATTTCACTATTCTCAATAGCATCCTTAGCTGCTTTATAAGCTAAAAATGAAGTATTTTTATTTGAATAACGACGCTCTCTAATTCCTGTTCTAGAGTATATCCATTCATCATTAGTATCCATTACTTTTTCTAAATCAGTATTCTTAACAATAGTACTAGGATAATAACTACCACTACCTATAAATTTTGCTTTCAAATAATCACCTACTTTATTTTTCTAAATTTATGATAACGCTCTCTTTGTAAAGCATTACCTTTTCTTTTTTGCATCTCATTTATTTCATAAACTAATTTATCTTTTAGATTTTCACATACTTGATTAAACCCATCATTAATTCCATGCTCACTTTCGCTAATAATACAATCAACTAATCCTAAATCATATAATGAATCAGCAGTTATTTTCATACTATCTACAACTTCACTTGCCATAGAAGCATCCTTATGAATAATAGATGCGAATCCTTCAGGTGATAATATCGAATAGATAGAATTTTCTAACATCCATACTTGATTGGCAACTGCCAATGCTAGTGCTCCACCAGATCCACCTTCGCCTATAAAGATACTAATTACTGGTACCTTTAAATTCATCATTCCAACTAAATTATTTGCGATAGCATGAGCTTGCCCTCTTTTTTCAGCTCCAAATCCAGGATATGCCCCTGGTGTATTAACAAATGTTACAATAGGACGATTAAACTTTTCTGCTTGCTCCATAAGACGCATTGCTTTACGATAACCTTCTGGATGAGGCATTCCAAAGTTTCTAATGATATTTTCATTTGCTTCTTTTCCTTTTTGAACGCCTATTATAGTAACTGGTGTATTTTCAAGCATTCCAATTCCACCAATAATAGCCTTATCATCTCCATAACAGCGATCACCATGTAATTCAATAAAATTATCAAAGATATTATTAATAAAAGATAATGAACTAGGTCTATCTACTTGTCTTGCTAGTTTGACTTTATCCCATGCACTTAAACTAGAATTATATTCTTTTTTTAATATTCTTAAACCATGTTCTAGTGAACTAGTATCTAAATTATTACTTTCAAAATACTTTAATTCTTTTTCAATATTCTTAATTCTTTTATCCATAAACTAACCATGCATCACTAATAAATTACTTAGCATATCTTTTAAATCACTACGATCTACTACTTTATCAATGAATCCTTTCTCCATTACAAATTCAGAACTTTGAAAATCTTCAGGTAAATCTTGTTTAATGGTTTGCTTTATAACTCGTGGACCAGCAAATCCAATTAGAGCTTCTGGTTCAGCTAAGATAATATCAGCTAACATTGTAAATGATGCACTAACACCACCTGTAGTAGGATTTGTTATTACACTAATATATAACCCACCTTTTTGATTAAACCTTTCAACTACGGCACTAGTTTTAGCCATTTGCATCAATGAGTATAAACCCTCTTGCATTCTTGCTCCACCACTTGCACTAAATAAGACCACTGGATATTTTAATGAAATTGCTTTTTCAAAAGCTTTTGTAATTTTTTCACCAACAATAACACCCATTGATCCCATTAGAAAATATGAATCCATTACAATACCAATAACATTAACTCCATTAATACTAGCGTATCCAGTAATAACAGCTTCATTTATACCCTCTTCATCTTGAATTTTCTTAATCTTATCTTGGTAACCATCAAACGATAAAGGATCGCTTACTTTATCCGAATAATCAAATTCCTCGAAGCGATCAAATATTAATTTAATACGATCACTTGATTTTAATCTAAAATGATGATTACACATAGGACATTTAAATTGATTGTTTTCAACATCACTCCAATTAATAGTCTCATTACATTTCTTACATTTTTTATATAGATTATCTGGCACTTCAATATTTCTTTTATTTAATTTTATCTTACTATTACTTTGCGATTTTTCTTTTCTACTTTTTAATCTTTTAAACATCTATATCACCTTCTAAAAATAATGAAACAAAATTTGTATTATATTTACCATTAATAAATGCTTTACTAAGCACAATATCTAATTGAAAATCAATATTAGTCTTTATTCCTTCAATATCAATTTCTTCTAAACTTCTTGTGATTTTAGCAAGTGCTTCTTTTCTATTTCTTCCATGTACTATTACTTTAGCAAGCATACTATCATAATAAGGAAGTAATACATAATTATGATAAATAAAAGATTCTATTCTTATTCCAAGTCCTGTTGGAAAATAAAGGGAATCAATCTTACCACAACTTGGCGTAAAATTATTATAAGCATCCTCAGCGTTAATTCTTACTTCAATTGCATGACCATTTATTTTAATATCATCTTGTTTAAAACTTAATTCTTTATTAGATGCAATTGATAGTTGTTCTTTAATAATATCTATACCGCTAATTTGTTCACTAATAGGATGTTCTACTTGAATTCTTGTATTCATTTCAATAAAATAGAAGTTTTCAAATTCATCCATTATAAATTCAATTGTACCTGCAGATTCATAATTAATTTCTTTTGTAGCATCTAAACTAACTTGATATAGCTTATCTCTAGTTGCAGAGCTTAAGTTATTTGCTGGTGCTTCTTCAATTAATTTTTGATTGTTACGTTGCATAGAACATTCACGCTCAAACAAATGAACAGCATTTCCATATTTATCAGCTAGTATTTGTACTTCAATATGTCTCGGATTTTGAATAAATTGTTCAATATACATTGTGCCATCATTGAATGCTTTAATACTCTCACTCTGTGCTAGGTTATAAAGATATTCAACTTCATCTAATGAGTGTGCTATCTTCATTCCTTTGCCACCACCACCAGCAACTGCTTTTATAATTATTGGGCATCCAATCTCCTGTGCAATTTCAATAGCATGCTTACTATCTTTTATTTGTTTATCATAGCCTTTAACTACTGGTACATTTGCTTTCACCATTTCTTTACGTGCATTTCCTTTATGACCCATTAACTTTATTGATTGTGATTTAGGACCAATAAATTCAATATTACAATCTTCACACATCTTAGCAAATTCAGCTTTTTCTGATAGGAAGCCATATCCTGGATGAATAGCATCAACTCCTAGATTAATTGCTGTTTGAATAATAGCATTCATATTCAAATAACTATTTTCTATTTTATGATCTCCAATACATACTGCTTCATCAGCTAATTTAACATGAAGACTATCTTTATCAACATTTGAATAAACAGCAACACTTCTAATATTCATTTCACGACAAGCTTGAATAATCCTAACTGCTATTTCACCACGATTTGCTATTAAAACTTTTTCTATCATTCTTACACCTACTCTATTACAAATAATGGTTGATCAAATTCAACAATCATTTCATCTTTAACTAATATATCTTTTATAACACCATCTTCTTGTGCAACAATTTCATTCATAACTTTCATAGCTTCTATAATACAAAGGACATCTCCTTTTTTTATACTTTGATTAATTTCTACATATGGTTTTGCACCACTACCAGCACTTTGATAGAATGTACCAACTAGAGGAGCATTGATTGTATTCCTTTGTTCAACTACCTCTTCTTTCATGGTAATTGTTTTTTCATTGCTAATACTACTTTCAATATAATTTGAATTACCTCTTTCAAGATGCACACTAAAGTTACCATCATCTATCTTAAGTTTATTAAGTCCTTCTCTATTCATTAACGAACTCAAGTCTTCTAATAATTTTATATCCATAATTTCACCTCTTTATATTTACTTTGAATATCAAATGATTTGATTATCAAACTAAATTATAATATAATGATATTTGTAAGTCAACAAAAGGAGAATTAAATTATGATAATAAAACCAATTATAAAAAATAATATCGCATTAAATGCGCATCCTCTTGGTTGTGAACAAAATATAATCAACCAAATAAATAATGTAAAAGAATTATATATATTAAATATTGAACCTTTAAATGTATTAATTATTGGTGGCAGTAGTGGCTATGGTTTAGCTAGTCGTATTCTTTTAGCATATAATAATGCATTTATTTATAATGTTAGTTTTGAAAATGGTCCTTCTAAACGTTTAAGTGGGAGTGCTGGATATTTTAATAATTATTATTTTAATAAGCACTTCCCCACTCACAAGGATCTAAATATTGATTGCTTTAGCAATGAAGCAAAGGTTAAGGTAATTGAATACTTTAAAGAACATAATAAAAAAATTGATTTAATAATTTATAGTGTCGCTTCAGGAGTTAGAATAGATCCAACCACTAATAAGAAATACAGTTCTACACTTAAACCAATTAATCAATATTATAATGGAAAAATTATTGATGTTGCTAAAGAGGTATCAAAAGATGTATCTTTACAACCTGCAACAACTGATGAAATTGAAAGTACTATTAAAGTCATGGGCGGAGAAGATTATTTACTATGGATAGATGCATTAGATAATGCTGGTATATTAAATGATAGAGTCAAAGCAGTCTCTTATACTTATTTAGGGTCTCCATTAACTTATCCAATCTATAAAGATGGTACAATTGGACTAGCTAAAAAAGATTTAAAAAAGAAAAGTGATAAAATTAATATGATATTAAATAAATATAATGGTAATGCTTATGTATGTAGTGCCAAATCAATAGTTACTAAAGCTAGTATTTTTATTCCTACAGTTCCTTTATATGTTAGTGCATTAGATACCATTATGCATAAGAATAATACATATGAGACAATTGTAGAACATATCCATAGATTATATTATGAAATGATTTATGGCGATAATCCAATATATGATAATGATGGTATATTAAGAATCGATAATTATGAACTTGAACCTTCATTACAAAAAGAAATAAAAGAAATATTAAACTCAATAACAAATGAAAACTTTAAAGAAAAAGTAGATTTTAAACAATTTAAAAAAGACTTTCTAAATATAAATGGCTTCTCATTTGAAAATATTGATTATGATAAAGATATTAATTTAGATATTTACCAATAAAAAAAGACTATTATTAATTAATAACTATGCAATTATATTAGTAATAGTCTTTTATATTATTTAATAAATGTTCCTTTATCTAGTTGCTCAAATGCTAAATCTAACTCTTCTTTGTAGTTCATAACAATTGGTCCACCCCATGCAACAGTTTCATTTAGAGGTAGAGCATGTAGTAGAGCAAATCGAAGTGGTTTATCTTTCGTTTTTACTTTTATAACATCCCCACCCTCAAGTAAAACCGCCGACTTTTCTTTTATATCTTGATTATCAATTAATGCCTCACCCTCAATTAAGAAAACAAATGCTGTCTCATATTTATTTATTTCATAAATAAATTCTTTATTAGCTTTTAAATCAATATCAAGGATAGTAGCCTTTACAAAACTTGGACTAAAAGCACTCTCACCTTCATACTGTCCTGATATTAAATTAACAACACAATCATCACAAACAATAGTTTTTATATAATTATCACTACTTAAATCATTATAAGCTGGTGGATCCATTTTTTTATCAGCTGCCATATTAATCCATAGTTGAAAACCTAACATCCTATCAGATGCTTGAGGCATCTCTTGATGCATTATCCCAGACCCTGCACTCATCCATTGACTTTGATGTGGTTTAATAGTCCCTTTATTACCTAAACTATCTTCATGCTCCATACTACCTGAAACTAAATATGTAACAGTTTCAATACCACGATGAGGATGCCAAGGAAACCCTTTAATATAATCATTAGGATTAGTTGAATCAAACGAATCTAACATTAAAAAAGGATCAAAATCTTTAAGAGTATTGATACCTAAAACTCTATTTAAATGAACACCAGCACCATCTACAGCAGGTTTACCTTCTACTATTCTTTTTATCTTTCTTTCCATAACCCATACCTCCTATTTATTAAATCATACACTAGATATAAGGCTTACTAGTGTATTTCTTTGGATTATCTGATTAGGATAAGCTATAATACAAGCAAGGAGGTTATATATTATGAACTATAAAGATATAAAACTAGAAGCAACAGATGGAAATACATATGCTTTAAAAGACTTTAAGAAAAAGGTAGTATTATTCTTCTATCCAAAGGATAATACACCAGGATGTACAACTCAAGCACAAGAATATACTTCATATAAAGAAGACTTTGAAAAAAACAATGCTATTGTAGTTGGTGTAAGTAGAGACTCTATTAAATCACACCACAAATTCATTGAAAATAAAGACTTAGATTTACTTTTACTAAGTGATGCTAACGAAGAATTAAGTAATGCATTAGAAGTATTACAAGAAAAAAATATGTTTGGTAAAAAAGTATTTGGAATCGTTAGATCATCATTTATC
This sequence comes from Erysipelotrichales bacterium, assembly GCA_036640095.1. Taxonomy (GTDB): domain Bacteria; phylum Bacillota_I; class Bacilli_A; order JAJDGJ01; family JAJDGJ01; genus JAVWHL01. The sequence continues at coordinate 15,239 of JAVWHL010000018.1, forward strand.
TTTGATGAAGAAGGTAACTTAATAGAAGAATATAGAAAAGTAAAAGCACCAGGTAATGCAAAAGCAATGTTAGATAGAATTATTGAATTAAATAAATAAAAACGACTTAATTTAAGTCGTTTTTATTTGTATCTTTAGGAATTGGTATATATTCTTTTTTAGCCTTTGTTTCCATAGTATTTGGTTTTAAAATAATACTACTTTCCTTATTTTTATCTTTAAACTGCACTAAGTATAGAGATGCAAGAAATGTACTTAAAGAAGCATTATCTTTAATCTCACATTTATCACTCTTACAACCAATTTGCATTGTTGTATCAACTAGAATATCAGCTTCCATAGCATCATCCTTACGAGCAACACTAATAACACTATCTAAATTACCAGGAAAGAGAAACTCTGTTCCTTTTCTTTTTGCTTGCGCGACAACTGTGATTTTTTTAGAATTACACTTTGTGATTGCTGCTTCAATATCTTTATCTTCTTTAGTTGAAAAACCTAAATTAACAATATTTGCACCATTATCACAAGCATAATTAATTGCTTTGGCTACATTCTTTTCATCAATTTTACTTACACTATCAAATGCTTTAATATTAATTAATTGAATATCCTTTTCAGATTTTAATAATGTATTATAGAAAATATCAGTCCTAGCAGCACTATCTGAAATATTCTCGCTTTCATCAAGAACATTATATGATTGAATGATTTTTTCACTATTAACACTAGCAATACCAGCATCAATTAAAGCAACCTTTAATGGACCTTTAGCCTTATTATCATCAACCTTTTTCTTAGTATCATTCCCTTTATTACTTAAATAACTTGAAGAAGTTATATCCCTAATAATTAAAAATGATGTTAAAAATATAAATAGTACTAAAACTAATATTACAATTCTTTTTTTACTCATACAATCCCTACTTATCTAAATTAAATATTTTTATAGCTTGTTCTAATATACCCGATTGATACGCAAAAAGCAACCCAAAATTAGTTATTGGTATATTATGCTTTGTTGCTTTTTCAATACGATTATTCATTATATTAGCATTTATCATACAAGAACCACAATGAACAATAAGATCATACTTTTCATAATCCTTAGGAAAATCAAAACCATTTCTAAAATCAATAGTTATATCATTACTAATTCTTTGTCTTAATATTCGAGGAATTTTAACCTGTGCAATATCCTCATGTGATTTATTATGTGAGCATGATTCCATTATTAAAATATGAGCATCCTTTTTTAAAGTATCCATTATCTCTAAAGCGTTAACTAATTCTTTTAAATCACCTTTTTGATTTGCTTGTAAAATAGAATATGAAGTTACTAAATATCTATCATTAACAATCTTTGATACTTCATTAAATACAGATGAATCACAAACAATTAAATCAATACTTACTCCATCATTTAGATATTCCTCTAGTTCATCTGGTTTAAGAACAATTGAAATGATATTATTATCTAAACATTCTCTAATCAATTGCATCTGAGGTAAAATCAATCTTCCCTTAGGTGCAGCACTATCAATTGGTATAACATGAACAATTCTCTTATGATTTAAGATAATACCTTCAAGCAAAGATTTTTCTTCTACTTTAATGGTCTTACGTATAGCTTGTTCAACTTTACTTACATTACTAATACTAGAAACAAAAATAGCTTCTGGATATTGTTCTTTCAATTCAACTAATCTTTCTTCATTTACTAGATCAATTTTATTAATGATAAGTAATTTTTCTTTATCATAACTATCATACCCATTTAAATCCATATCTTGTGCATCACTAACAAATATAATCAAATTAGCAATCTCAATTATCTTGTTAGTTTTATCTATACGTTCTACCTTTAAATCTGTATCATCATCAAGACCAGCAGTATCATATAGATTTACTGGACCTACTCCTAATATTTCAATTCTTTTTTTAACTTCATCCGTAGTCGTACCACTTATATCAGAAACAATTGAAACATCCTCTTTTGCGATTGCATTAATTAGAGTTGATTTACCAACATTTGTATTCCCTATAATAACAATATTAGGTATATATGAAGGTATCATTAGATATATAAATCTCTTTCCCCATTTTCAATGCGCGCAAAGTATTCCTTAATTGTTTTCCTAATTTTCTCATCACTAATTTTATCAATTTGTTCAAGTAAGAATGGATATGATTGTTCGTACATAGCTTCATCCTTACTATCTAGAATATATTCTAAAGTAGTTAAAATTGCATTAGGATGACACATTTGAGCTATCTTAAGTGTTTCTACACTATCATGGAACTCTTGACCAGTACGACCCATACGATAACATGCAGTACAATAAGAAGGAAGATTACCTTCATTAATTAAATCTTGCATTGTTTCATGTAATGTACGTCCATCACCAGTTTCAAATTGACTTTCATGAGTATTATCTGCATAACCACCAACTGTAGTTTTAGATTGAGCAGATATTTGAGAAATACCTTGTCTAATTAATTTTTTACGCATATCTTCATCTTCTCTAGTTGATAAAATCATTCCAACTAATGGTGCAGCAACACGAATGATAGATACAATCTTAACAAAAGTATCATCATCAATTAGATTAGGATATGTACTTAAATCAACACCCTTTGCTGGTCTAATACGTGGCACAGATATTGTATGGAACTCTACACCATATAGACGTAGAAGTTCTTCATTATGAATCATTTGAGCTATTAAATCAAAACGATAATCAGATAGACCATAAAGAACTCCACCACCTACATCATCAAGTCCAGCTTCTATTGCTTTATGATGAGCAAATAATTGTCTTTGATAATCCCCTTTTAATGATTGAGGATGTAATTCATTATAACGATCTTCATTATAAGTCTCTTGGAATAAAATATAAGTTCCAATATCTGCTTCCTTTAATTTAATATAATCTTCAGTATCAGTAGCAGCAACATTAACATTTACACGTCTAATATCACCAGAATCATAAATTGTTTTAATTGCTTCAACTACATAATCAATATCACAATTAACTTTATCTTCACCAAACTCTAAAGCTAATCTTTTATGTCCTAAAGATTCTAAAGCTTTAACTTCTTCTCTTATTTGATTCATTTCTAACTTAGTACGAATAAAATCATTATCACGACGATAACCACAATAAGTACAGTTGTTTACACAATAATCTGATAAATATAATGGTGCAAAAAGAACAATACGATCACCATATATTTTTTTCTTTAAATTATAAGAAATATCATGTAGACGTTCTATTTGTTTTTTATCTTCAACATTTACTAATACAGCTACTTCCTTATGATTTAAACCTTTACCTAAACTAGCCTTGTCTAAAATTTTATCAATTTCTTTTGCACTAGCATTCTTAGTCTCTTCAATTAAATTATTAATATAATCCTTATCTATAAATGTGCTCATAATTACCTCTCCTGTTCATTGTTAGTGTATTACTTCGCTTTATTAAATAGAAATAATATCTTCTTTTATAGTTTATCATATATCCTATAATAAACCTTAAAATACATCTCTTTTTTTAATCCTATAAATCTTCATCACAATAAAGATAAAAAGGCTTATTAAAGCCTTTTCAATAATTTTTTATAAAGATTTCAAAAATCATTTACTATGCCTTATTAGATGTTTCTACTTTACTATTGTACCATTATTCTTAATAGAAACATAGGCAGGACGTATGATCTTTTTATCACTAAAGATTTGTTCAATTCTATGAGCATTCCATGATGCAACACGCGATAATGCAAAGAGTGGTGTATACAACATTGGAGAGATATTAAGCATTTCATAAACTAATCCAGAATATAAATCAACATTAGCACAGATGATAAATTCTTCTCCCTTAATATCTTTAAAGGCTTTTTGTGCCATCTTTTCAATTGATTCATAAAATTGATATTCTTTTAACATATCTTTTTCACAAGATAATTCATAAGCCTTCTCTTTTAATAGAATAGCACGAGGATCAGATAATGTATATATAGCATGACCCATCCCATAAACTAAACCTTGTTTATCAAAGACTTCTTTTTTTATTATTTTTCTGATATACTCATAAATTGCTTCTTCATCATCCATCACAACATTTTTTCTAATATCATCAATCATTGCTTTAACTTTAGCATTAGCTCCACCATGTCTTGGCCCTTTTAATGAGCCAATTGAAGCTGAAACAGAAGAATATGTATCTGTTGAAGTTGATGAAACAACATGCGTTGTAAAAGTTGAGTTATTTCCTCCACCATGATCTGCATGTACAACTAACATAATATCAAGAACATCAGCTTCTAATTCACTAAAGTAACCATCATTTCTAGTCATTCTAAGAATATTTTCAGCAATACTTAATTCATCTAAGGGTGGATGAATTACTAAGCTATCATTTAAGTAACGATGCTTATATGCACTAAAACTATAAGATACTAACGAAGGAAACTTAGCAATAAGTGATATAGCTTGTCTTGTTAGATTCTCATACGTAATTTGATCTGGATTATCATCTAAAGAATATAAACAAAGAACATTACGTTGTAATTGATTCATTATATCTTGACTAGGTTTTCTTAAGATAAAGTCTTCACTAAATTCATAAGGAAGTTTTTGTTCATTATTAAGTTTATTTTTGAATATCGATAAATCTACTCTATTAGGTAATCTTGAAAATAATAATAAGAACATTACCTGTTCAAAGCGATGTGGTCTACTATTATCAATTTGTTCAATAATTTCCTTTAATTCAATATCTCGGTAAAATAATCTTCCCTCAATTGGTATCTTTTTACCATCAATCTTCTTATAACCTAAAACCGCCCCAATCTTAGTCATACCAACAATTACCCCAGTATCATCAGCATTTCTAAGACCTCTTTTTATATTATAATCATGATACAATGCATCATCAATAACAACATTATCTTCTATTATCTTTGCATATTGACATATTAATTTATCATATTTCATCTAGTTTCCTCCTAAATTATATATAATTCTTTCAACAAAGTCTTCACAACTACCTTTTCCTCCTAAATCTTGTGTTAAAAATTCTTTTTCTAGGAGTGTTTTTTCTATAGACTCTCTAATAAGGTTAGCCTTATCTTGCATATCAAGATAGTCTAGCATTTCTACAGCACTTAATAATAATGCAAGTGGATTAGCTTTATTTAAGCCTGCAATATCTGGAGCTGAACCATGAGCTGCTTCAAAGACAGCAATCTCATCACCTAAATTAGCACCTGGAACTATTCCCAAACCTCCAACAAGACCAGCAGCAAGATCAGATAAGATATCTCCATATAAGTTCATTGTTACTATTACATTATATTGATTTGGATTAATAACTAGTTGCATACACATATTATCAACGATTACTTCCTCAAGTTCAATATCTTGGTAATCTTTTTTAATTTCACGAGCTGTATCTAAAAATAAGCCATCACTTAATTTAAGAATATTTGCTTTATGTACGCAAGTCACTTTTTTATAACCATGCTTTTTAGCATATTCAAAAGCTTTTTTTATAATACGATAACTACCTTTTTTAGTAATACGCTTAGTAGCAGTTGCGATTATATCATCACTAGTTTCTTTTATTTCTTCTTCCCCAATATATAAACCTTCCGTATTTTCTCTAAAGAACATTAAATCAATATCACTATATTTAGTATCAATCCCTTTATAACTTATACAAGGTCTTTGATTAGAATATAAATCATATTTAGAACGAAGCATTACATTTATACTTTTAAATCCTTTTCCTATTGGAGTTGTTATCGGTCCTTTTAATGCTACTTTATTTGTTTCAATTGATTTAAATACACTATCTGGTACTAGAACACCTTGTTTATCAAAGACATCACTACCAGCATGCTCGATCTCATATTCTAAGTTAACATTTGCAGCCTCAAGTATTTTTAAAACTCCATCCATTATTTCATATCCAATTCCATCTCCTGGAATTACAGTAATTTTTTTCATCATTCTACCTCCTAAAATGCTTCACTCATTGCATATTTTAAGTATCCACCATATTTTAATATTTCATATTCTCTATTAGATACTTCTAATTTAAGTTTGTATTCTTGATTCTTAGTTTTATTAATGGCTCTAATATTTTCTAAATCAAATAAATTTATTAATTCAATTTCATCATATTCATCAATCTTATCATAATCACTACTATCAACAAATACTAAAGGTAGAATTGCATTATTAATTAAATTAGCTTTATGAATTCTAGCAAAACTAACAGCAATTACAGCTTTAATACCTAAATATAAAGGTAACATTGCAGCATGTTCACGAGAAGATCCTTGTCCATAATTATCTTTAGCAATTATAATTCCCCCATTATGCTCTTTAGTTCTTTCTACTAAATCTGGAATAATTGTAGTAAAGCAATAATTAGCAAGCATTGGTATATTTGATCGATATGGTAATAATTTAGCATTCGATGGACAAATATCATCGGTTGTTATATTGCTTCCCGCTTTTAAAACTACATCTCTTGTAATTCTATTTTCAAGTTTTTCCCCCATTGGAATTGGTTTTATATTCGGCCCACTAATTATTTTAGTAGCTCTTCTTTCTTCGATATCCTCACTTGGATAAACAAAGAAGTTTTCGTTCCTTTCAAACTTAGTTGGTAAATCAATCTTATTGTATTCTATATCCAATGTTGTTGGATCACATAGATAGCCACTTAATGCTGATGCTGCTGCACATTCAACACTAACTAAATATACATCTGAGTCCATTGTACCAGAACGTCCTTTAAAATTACGATTAAATGTTCTAAGTGAAACACCATTTGTCTTAGGTGCTTGCCCCATACCAATACATGGTCCACATGATGATTCAAGTATTCTAGCTCCTGAAGCAATAATTTTTGCTAAAGCACCATTGCTTGCTAACATACTTAGTATATTAGATGATCCTGCCGATATTACAAGACTTACATCTGGATGAACTTTTTTACCATCTAAAATTTGTGCTAATCTCATAAAATCTTCATATGATGAATTAGTACACGAACCAATCGCAACTTGATCTACTTTAATCTTTTCAGTTGGTATTTCTTTTACATTATCAGGGCTATGTGGAAATGCTACTAGAGGATTAAGACTTGCTAAATCAACTACTAGTTTTTTATCATATACTGCATCTTCGTCTGCTTTTAAAGCACAATAATCTTCTAAGTGTCCTTGTCTTAAAAGAAAGTCTTTAGTGATTTCATCACTTTCAAAAATAGAAGTAGTTGCCCCAAGCTCTGCTCCCATATTAGTAATTGTAGCACGCTCTTCTACACTTAAAGTCTTTAAGCCTGAACCAGTATATTCAATAACACTACCTACTCCACCAGTTACACTTAATTCTCTTAGAACATAAAGAATTATATCTTTAGCACTAACCCAATCATTTAATTTATTGATTAATTCAATATTAATTACTTTTGGAACTCTAAGGTAGTATATACCTTTAGCCATACCAACTGCTACATCTAATCCACCAGCACCCATTGCAAGCATTCCAATACCACCAGCTGTTGGTGTATGTGAATCTGAACCAATCATTGTAGCACCAGGTTTTGCAAAGTTTTCTAAATGCAAACGATGACAAATACCATTACCAGGCTTTGAATAAACTACATTATGAGATAGTGCTGAAGTTTTAATAAACTCATGATCATCAGCATTCTCAAAACTAGATTGCAACATATTATGGTCTATATACGCTAGTGATAAATCAGTTGCTACATCACCTACATTCATTGCATTTAATTGTAGGTATGCCATAGTACCAGTTGAATCTTGTGTTAATGTTTGATCGATTCTAATTCCTATTTCATTTCCTTGTTTAATTTCACCTTTAATTAGGTGCGCTTCTAAAATCTTATACGTCATTGTCTTTTTCATAATATACCTCCATTATTTTAAGGTATTAAATCTTTGAGTATAATAAAAAGTAGAATATCCTATCTACCAAGGATATCTACTTCATAAGTATCTTTATATACGCCTATTTCTAAATCTTTGTATTCACTTAAAAACTCAGCGATAACATTCGCAAAAACTCCTTCAGCTTGATGGGTGACATCAACTAACATGATGCCATGTTCTTTAGCATAAAGGATTTCATGGTGTTTAAACTCTGAGGAAATAAAGACATCACAATCTAGTGCTTTAACTTCCTCAATAAATGAGCCACCACTACCTAAAAGAACCGCAATACGATTAATCTTAGGTGCGATGTTGTATACTCTTATATT
>JAVWHL010000019.1:0-22832 GCA_036640095.1 Erysipelotrichales bacterium
AGTGAATTTGGTGGTTGGATGATGGATTATATGTCTGATGAGCAAGTAGAAGAATTGATAGAATATGTAGATTCAATTAATTTAGAATATGGAGCTAATCCAGATATTACAGATCCTACAACATATGAAGTAAAGGAAATTGAAAAAAAAGGTTGGGCCGTAGGCTTAAAATTATTAAGAGCTAAAGTAAGACATCTTGGTACTGAACAAAACTTACGAATCTTAAAAGATATTAATACCTTTTTAAAAGATAAAATAACATATGCCTTTAAAACTAAAGTAGATGATTTAATAGTAGAAGAAAATATGATTAAAGGTGTGGTATTACATGATGGAACTAGAATAGAAAGTGATTATGTAATTATGGCACCAGGGCGTGATGGTTCTAAGTGGATGAGTGAAGTACTAGCTCGTCGTGATTTAGAAATGTATAACAATCAAGTCGATATTGGTGTGCGAGTTGAAACAAGTGATATCATTATGGAAGAGATTAATGAACATTTATATGAAGGAAAGTTTGTATATCGCACTTCTGTAGGAACAACTGTTAGAACATTTTGTTCAAATCCATCAGGACATGTAGTTGTTGAAAATCATAGTGGTACAATGTTAGCTAATGGTCATGCATACAAAGATCCTAAGTTAGGTTCTAAAAATACGAACTTTGCATTATTAGTTTCTCATACGTTTGACTATCCATTTAATCAACCAAATGAATATGCAACTGAAATAAGTGATCTTGCGAATAAATTAAGTAATGGTGGTATTATCATACAAAAGTATGGTGATATCTTAAAAGGTAGAAGATCAACTGATAAAAGACTTAAAGAAGGATATGTAAAACCTACTCTAAGTGAAGCAGTTCCAGGAGATTTAGGACTTGTATTACCATATAATACAATGAAATCATTAATTGAAATGATAGATGCACTAGATCATGTAACACCAGGGATTGCAAATGAACATACTTTATTCTATGGCGTTGAAGCTAAGTTTTATTCTTCAAGACCAAAGGTAGATAAATATTTTGAAGGTGAAATTGATAATCTTTATTTTGCTGGAGATGGTGCTGGATTAACTAGAGGTTTAGCTCAAGCAGCAGCTAATGGTGTATGGGTAGCACGTGCAATCACAAATAAATACAAAGGAGAAAATAAGTAATGACAAACAATATAGTAGTAGTAGGAACACAATGGGGCGATGAAGGTAAAGGTAAAATTACTGATTATTTAGGACATGGAGCAGATGTAATTGTTCGTTTTCAAGGTGGAAATAATGCAGGACATACAATTGTCTTTGATAATAAGAAATTCGCATTAAGATTAATTCCTTCAGGAATCTTTAATCAATCAAAAATTAATGTAATGGGAAATGGTATGGTTATTAATCCGATATCATTTAAAGAGGAAGTAGAAAGCCTACATAAAGCTGATGTAAAAACAGATAATTTATATATTTCTGATCGTGCTCATATCACATTACCTTATCATATTGCTTTAGATAAATTATATGAAGAATTAAAAGGTGAAAATAAAGTTGGAACAACTAATAATGGTATTGGACCAACTTATGCAGATAAATATAGTCGTTTTGGAATTAGAGTATGTGATTTTATTAATGAAGATGTATTCTATGAAAAACTTGTTCGTAATGTAGCTTTACATAATGTTCAATTCGAAAAATATGACTTACCATTATTTGATGCAAAAGAAATCTTTGAAGAATACAAAGAGTATGTTAAATACTTAAAACCTTATGTAAAAGATACTTCTAAATTATTAGATGATTTACATCAACAAAACAAGAAAATCCTATTTGAAGGAGCTCAAGGAGCTTTATTAGACATTGAACATGGAACATATCCATATGTAACTTCTTCTACACCAACAGCTGCTGGTGTAGCAATCGGTAGTGGATTTGGACCAAATAAAATTGAAAAAGTATTAGGAATTGTTAAAGCATATTCAACTCGTGTTGGAGAAGGATGTTTTGTATCTCATTTTGAAGATGAAGTAGCAAAAGGAATACGTGAACGCGGGCATGAATATGGAACAGTTACAGGAAGAGAAAGACGTATTGGATGGTTTGATAGCGTTGTTATAAATCATACAAGAAGAGTAAGTGGATTAACAGATTTATCTATTATGTTACTTGATGTTTTAAGTGGTATTAAAGAATTAAAAATCTGTACTAAATATATATTAAATGGTGAAGAAATTGATTATATACCTGCATTAATTAATGATTTAGAAGCTTGTCAACCAGTATTTGAAACACTTCCAGGATGGGATGAAGATATTACAGGATGCACTTCAATTGACCAATTACCAGAAAATGCTAAAAACTATCTAAAACGCATTGAACAACTAACAGGAGTGCCTGTCTCAGTGGTATCTGTGGGGCCTGACCGTACACAAACTTTACTAGTTGAAGACTTATGGAAGTAGACTAAATGTACAGTAGGTAATATTAGTTGTATTAAAACTAAATTATGGTAAAATGTAGTATATATATTATTTATACTATCAAATGTATTAATTATATTGATAGATAAGGGAGTGAGAGTATGAGTAAATATGTACCATATGCAACTCGAAAACGTTTGCCTATATACTACAAATTACTTAAAAGTTTAGAATGTTCTAAAGTAGAAAATGTTACTTCAGTTGAGCTTGCTAAATTATTGAAGATTGACTCTACAACAATTAGAAGAGATTTTTCTGAGATTGGGAAACTTGGAAAAAAGGGGACTGGTTATCCAGTTGAATCAATGCTCAAAATATTTGAAGAAGAATTTGAACTTAATAAACTTGAAGGTGTTATCTTAATTGGATTGGGGCATTTAGGTAGTGCAGTTGCAAAATACTATGAGATTCAAGATAGTATTAGCTATGTTTCACAAATCTATGATTTAGATCCTGAATTAATTGGAACAAAATTTATGGATATAGAAATACATGATTATCGTGATATTAAAACAGATATTGATCACGATTCTAAAATCGCAATTCTTACAGTTCCAGGAGATAAAGCACAAGTCATTTTAAATGAATTAGTTGATCTTGGAATTAGAGGATTTATTAACTTCACAGGTACAAAAGTATTTTGTAAGAACCCAGAAGTATTTATAAATGAAATTGATATTACACAAGAAATTCAATCACTTATTTATGATATGAGAACTGATTATTAAAAGAGAATTTAAGCAATAGCTTAGATTCTTTTTTCTACGTACATGTTCTATTTTTCACATACTGTTTACAAGCATATTAATAGAGGTTATACTAGAGGCAGTACAGATATGTTTTATATCATTACACAAATTAAATAATCACGTCTTTGTGGCGGGGTGTAATTCCCCACCGATAGTTATAGTCTATGACCTGCTTAAAGCAGTTGATTTGGTGAAATTCCAAAACCGACGGTATAGTCCGGATGAGAAAAGACATTTTCTGTTTATTATGCCCAGAGAATATTTTTATTCTTTGGTTTTTTTAATAACGGAGGAAAGAAAATGAAAAGAAAATTAAGTGTGAAACAAATCGTATTAATTGGACTATTAGGTTCAATGGCAGGCTTGTTAATGTTTGTAACATTTCCATTACCATTCATGCCACCATTTATGAGTTTTGATCTTGCCACGATTCCAGAATTAATTGGAGGATTTATTTTAGGACCAGTATCAGCAGTCTTTATAATTATAATTAAATTAATCATTAAGATTGCCTTTCTAGGAACTAACTCAATCTTTGTAGGTGAACTTCAAAACTTCATCTTATCATGTGCAATGGTACTACCAGCATCTATTATTTATAAGCGCAACAAAACTAGAAAAAATGCTCTTATTGGAATGATTGTAGGTACTATTACATTGATTATTACAGCAATCTTATCTAACCTATATTTAATAATACCTTTCTATGCTCATCTATATGGTTATACTATGGCTGATGTAATCGCAATGACTAAAGTAGTTAATCCTTTCATTGATAACCCAGTCTCTTTAGTAATACTTGGAATTCTACCATTCAATCTTTTTAAAGGTATAGTAGTATCTTCAATAACTTTATTAACATACAAAAGAATAAGCGTTTTATTCAAAATAGATTATGTTCCTACATCTAAGAAGACTTTAGACTATGAACTTTAGTCAAGCAAAAGATAACTTCTATAATATTCTAGGTGATTATAAAGTCATGACAATTGCTACATCTCAAAACAATAAACCTAGCATAAGAAATATTAGTGCAATCATTATAGATAGAAGAATATTCTTTAAAACTGATATAAATTTCAAAAAAACAAAGCAATTACTAAATAATGAAAATGTCGCTATGGCATATCATGGTATATCATTTGAGGGTAAAGCTATTAATAGAGGATTATTAGACAAAGAAGAAAATAAGTTTTTTGTTGACCTGTATAATAAATATTTTGATAAATCATATAATTCTTACTATCATTTAGATTCTGAAATATTAATTGAAATTGTACCATTACAAGCAGAAGTATGGGATCAAGATGAAGAGTATAATGGCTTTCAAATGCTGATAGATTTTGAAAATAAGGAAGCTAAAAGAGTAGACTATGATTAATAAAAAAACGTTGTTAATGTTTAATTATTTTAGTTGCGTAACTTATATTAATTTGTTATAATATATGAGGTAACTTATCATTATCGAGAAATGATAATGGCGGAAGGAGCGAAACAATATGAAAAAAGATATTCATCCAGATTACAAACAAACATCTGTAACATGTACTACATGTAATAACGTGTTTGAAACTGGTTCAACAGTAGAAAATATTAAAGTTGATACTTGCAGTAATTGTCACCCATTCTATACAGGAAGACAAAGATTTGCATCAGCTGCAGGACGTGTTGAAAAATTCAAACAAAAATACAACAAAACAAAATAAAAGAGGCAGCTTAGGCTGCTTTTCTTTTATAGTAATAAGGAGGTGTAGTTATGAATTTATTTGATACTCATGTTCATCTAAATAGTAAACCATTTACTAATGATATTGAAAAAACAATAAAAAAAGCTAAAGAAGGTGGCATTAAGAAAATGCTGTGTATCGGTTTTGATATGGAAACTTCTTTAATAGCTATTGATTTATCATATCGTTATCCAGGATTAGTATACGCTGCAATTGGAATACATCCAAACGAATGTAATGGAGTAAGTGATCAAGATTTAGATAGAATAGAAGCAATGTTAGATGAGCCTTGTGTAGTAGCGCTAGGTGAAATTGGATTAGATTATCATTGGGATACAGTAAAACCTAATTTACAAAAAGAAATGTTTATAAAACAAATAAAAATGGCTAAAAGAAAAAATATGCCTATTATTATTCATAATAGAGAAGCAACAAAAGATACTTATGATATCCTTAAGAAAGAGGATATATCTAAAATTGGTGGTGTAATGCATTCTTATTCATCTAGTTTAGATATGGCAAAGAAATTTATTGATTTAAATATGATGATTTCTATATCAGGAGTAATTACGTTTAAAAATAATAGAGTCACAAAAGAGGTAGTTGATGGATTAGATATGAAGCATCTATTCATAGAAACAGATTGCCCTTGGCTGACACCAGAACCATATCGAGGAAAAACAAATTATCCTCAATATACTTATTATGTAGCAGAAGAAATCGCTAGAATTAAAGGTTTAGAAGTAGATGATGTAATCAATACAACATATAAAAATGCAATCAAATTCTTTAATATAGACAAATAGAGAGGTTATCTTACACTTATTATGTAAGATAACTTCTTTTTGATTGTAATTATATTGAATATAAGGTGTCTGTGATATAATATGTTGCAGGTGATACTTATGAAAAAAATAAATAAAATAATGATATTTTCAATTGCATATATATTTATAATGTTGTTTAGCACTAATGGAGTTAGTGCTGCAGATGAGTCGATTATAAAGTTTCCAAATCTTAATAAAACATGTAATATATATCCAAAAGCAACAAACAAAGATTCATTAACTTATACTAACCCTCAATTTCAACATGATGCTCCTTATCTAGGTGAATCAAATGGTTACTATAAAACAATGATTTCTGGTGTGATGGGATATATTCCTAAATCATGTGTACCTGGAGCAAAAGTCCAAAAAGTGAGCAAGACTCCTAGCTTTGGATTTACAACTGGAAATAAGAAATTATATGGATTAGATGTAAGTAGATATCAAGTTGTTGGGAATAAAATGTATTTTGGTTTAGTATATGGTGGTAATATTACTTATAATATTGGATACACTGATGTTCCAAAAGGATTATCAAATAATAAAGTATATTATTCATATGATGGAATTTATTATTATACTAACTATAATACAATGGTAGCTAATTATAAAAGCAAAGTTAGAACAAATGCTGCCAATGCAGCTAACCCTTACTATGACTATTATCAATATGTACCAATGCGTACGACTTCAAATATTAGTGGTGCTTATTTAGATAAGAGATTATTGCAAATACAACCTAAATCTTCAAATAATCTTAAACAATCACTAAAATTTAGAATTAATTGTAGTGGAACTCCAAAGTATTATAATAGTAATTATAATGGATATTATTCAAATGCTTATAAACAAGGAAATAATTTCTATAATAAACAAAATACTCATAAAGTAAATGCAGGTATGTTATATGGAATTATGATTAATGAATCAGCAAATGGAACTTCTAATTTTTCTAGACATTATAATAATCCATTTGGTTGGGGTGCATATGATTCATGTCCTAACTCTGCTACTCGTTACTCAAGTATGGCAAGTGCTATAGATGCTTATTATAAGAACATGTCTAATCAATATGCTAATCCAGTTCATGATTTTGGTGGAAAAGGGACAAACTTAGGTAATAAACAAGCTGGAGCAAATGTTAAATATGCTTCAGATCCTCATTGGGGTTATAAAAATGCATACAATTATCGTAAAGCAGATGAAGTATCAGGGAATAAAGATAAAAATAAATATAAAATTGGAATTATAAAATCTAATAAAAATGCTGTGGATGGATCAACTGCTAATGAACGTGTAAAAGTTTATACAAGTGCATCTACTTCATCAAAATCTCCATATTATTATGAAAGAAACAATGCATCAGTAGTAATTTTAGGAACATCAGGAAACTTCTATAAGGTTCAAAAAGATAATGCTCCTAATGCAGGTGCAGTTTATATTCCTAAAACAAATATATATCAAGTAAATACACCACAAAGTGTTCCTAAACCTGTCAAACCAAGTTCAGTAGGTGTAACTTATACAAAATCAGGGAATAACCATTATATTTATGGTTTAAATAACAAAGGTCAAATGGGTAATGGTAATACTACAAATGTAGCATCAACTAATAAGATTAATCTAAATACTAAGATTGCTAAAGGCGAAAAAATTAAATCAGTAGTTTATAATAATAATAATGTATTTATTTTAACAACTAATGGTAATGTATATAGTTCTGGAGATAATGCTTATGGTCAAAGATCTTTCCAAGGACAAAATAATAAATTTACAAGAGTGTTTAGTGCAAATCGTAAAATTACTAGTATTGCCTTATCAGGAAATAGATTAAGTATGAAAATACTTGGTACAAATGATTATTTCTATGTAGGACAAAATTCTTTTAATCCTACTGTTAATAAATTTAATAGAAACTTTAACAATCCTATTAGAGTTAGATATTCAAAAGGATCTAAAGTAGATAGTGCTTGGTATTATGAAAGAAATAATACTGGTAGAGTAGCTCATTCATATAAATATAATTCTAAGTATATAACAGCGAAATATAGCTATACTTATTATAAGAACAATGTAAGAGCAACTCATAGAACATTTAAATATACGAATGGAGTTAAGTCTTATTCAAGAGAAATAAAATATAGTAGTAATGCAAAAGCAACTGCTAAAACAGAATGGTATTATGTTAGAGGTGCTTTAAAAACAAGTGGCAGAAGTAAAGCAATAAGATACAATACTACTTATAAAAATGGAAAAGCAAAATCTAGTATTAGACAATACTATACAACAAAAGGTAAATTACAAAAAAGTACACGAGTAGGTGTAAGAAAATAGAATGTCTAGAACATTCTTTTTTCTATATAGGAGGTAAAAATTATGAAAAGAAGTGAACAAGTAATAAGTGATACATGGGATTTAGAGATGATGTATGATGAAAACAATGTAGATAGAGATATCGAAAATTGTTTTAAGATGGTAGAAGAAATAAAGAAATATAAAGATATCGAGTTTAATAAAGATGTGATTATTGAAGCATTGGATTTATATTTTAAATTATTAATTGAAGTAGAAAATATTTATGTGTATTACTCACATACTCAAGATACAGATTTTAATAATGATAAAGTGATATCTAAATTTAATACAATTAAACAAGAATATAATAAGATGATGGTTGAATTATCTTTCTTAATTCCACAAATATCACAATGTGATAATGAGTTATTAAATAGTATCTTAGATGATAAAGACCTAGTGGAATATCATAAAACAATAAGAAATATCTTAAATAATAAAACACGTTATTTAAGTGTTGAACAAGAAAAAATTATTTCAACATATAACTTAAATGATAGTGCAGCATATCAACTATTTAGTGCATTTACAAATTCTGATATGAGATTTAAGGATGCAGTAGATACTCAAGATAAGAGCTATGAAATGAGTGAGGGTAAATATGGTAACTATATTCGTTCAAAGGATAGAATACTGCGTAAAAGCGCTTTTGAATCAATTCTAGGAGAATATAGTAAATTTAATCAAACACTTGCTACAAACTATATTAGTGAATTAAAAGATAGTTTAATTTCAATGAAGAATAGATCTTATAATTCAACTTTACAACAGGCATTAGAGCCAAATCAGATACCTGAATATGTATATACAAATCTATTAAATAGTGTTGAAGATAATATTGAAATTAATCATCAATATTTAGAACTAAGAAAAAAAGAATTAAAACTAGATGATTTATCTTTATATGATGTATATGTAAGTATGGTTGAAGATGTTGATAAGAAATATCCATTTGAAGAAGGTAAAGATATGGTTGAACAAGCTTTAGCTGTCTTCCCAAAAGAATATACAAAGGTATTAAATGATGCTTTAAATAAACGTTGGATTGATAAATATGAGAATGAAGGAAAAAGAAGTGGGGCATACTCTGGAGGTAGCTATAAGAGTGTTCCTTACATGTTGTTAAACTATCATGATGATATCAATGATGTCTTTACCTTAGCTCATGAACTTGGTCATTCAATGCATAGTTATTTTGCCAATGAAAGTAATCCATATCAAAATGCAAACTATAAAATATTCATTGCTGAAGTAGCAAGTACTGTTAATGAGTTATTATTAATTAATCACTTATTAGAAAATGAAACATCAAGTAAAATTAAGAAATACTTATATAATTATTTACTAGAACAATTTAGAACTACAATGATAAGACAAACAATGTTTGCTCGCTTTGAATTAGAATCACATAAATTAGTTGAAGAAAACAAAGAAATTAGTAATGCAGTCTTAAATGATTTATATTATGATATTAATAAAAAATATTTTGGTAATGATATAGAGGTTAATGAACTAATTAAATATGAATGGTCACGTATTCCTCACTTCTACTATAACTATTATGTATATCAATATGCTACTAGTTTTTCTATTTCAATAAACATTGTTGATCGCATTCTAGCAAAAGAAGAAGGTATTATTGATAAATACTTATCATTCTTAAAAGCAGGGGATAGTGTATATCCAATAGAAGCACTTAAGATAGTTGATATTGATTTATCTAATCAGGATGTCTTTGATAATGCAATGAAGCGTTATCAAAAAACAATTGAACTATATGAACAAGCTTAAATTAGATAATATTTTAAAAGAAGTAGGATTTGATATAATAGGATATTCTAAGCCTATATTATTAGAAGAGTATACTAAAAATATCGAAAATAGAATTAGTAATGATATGTTTTATTATCGAAACAATTATGATTTCTCTAATTATAGTAATGCATTTAGTGTTGTTGAGGATGCTAAAACGATTATCTCAGTTGGAATATCTTATCATCAAAAAAATGCCTTATGTATAAATAATGATGTAGGATATAGTAAGAGTAGTTATGGAATTGATTATCATACATTAATGTACACTAAACTTAGTAAAGTTATTGATAAATTAAAAGAAGAGTATAATAATTTTGAGTATTATCTAAACTGTGATACAAAAGCCTTAGATGATCGCTATTTTGCCTATATATGTGGTAATGGTTTTTATGGTAAGAATACTATGATTATTAATGAAGAATATGGCTCTGAAGTATTTTATGGTACTATAGTTTTAGATATAGATTTTGATATTGAAGAGGCATCTATAGTTGAATCAAAATGTGGTGCATGCAATAGGTGTGAAGTTGCATGCCCTATGAGCTGCCTGTCTGATTATCAAATAGATATTAAACATTGTCTTTCAAATAAGACACAATCTAAGGATATGCTTAGTAGTGATAAACTAGGGAAAAATATATATGGATGTGATATTTGTAATAATGCATGCCCATATAATAAAGATATAGAAGCAACAAGTTATTTTATTGATGAAGGTACTTTTGATGCGAAAACTTTGCTTTTGTTGAGTAATGCTCAATATAAAGAGATATTTGGTGATAAAAGTATGTCTTGGTTAAATAAAAATATTATTAAGAAGAATGTAATATTAAATTTACCAAATATTTATAGTAGAGAAGAAATTATTAAAATAAAAGATGAAATGATAGTAGAATCTAAGTTGTTAGAAGATGCTTTTAAATACATATTAGAGGAGGAATAAGATGCTAAAGTATACAATGCATAATCATACATATCGTTGTAAACATGCTGTTGGTGATGAAGAAGAAATGATTAAACAAGCGATATCTGATGGCTTTGAGGTTGTTGGTATTTCTGATCATATAGCTTATCCAATAAGTGCTACAATGTTTAGGATGGAATACGAAGAAAAAGATGAATATTTAAGTCTACTTGATAAATATAGATTGAAATATCAAGATAAGATTAAAGTTTATCGAGGGTTTGAGGCAGAATATGAAGAAAGATTTAAAGAATACATAGTCGATATGTATTTAAATGATAGAATAGATTATTTAGCATTAGGACAACATTATTATGATGTTGAAAAACCTGAAACTTATCACGGTAATATTTCTGTACCATCTGATTTATATTTATATGTAGATCAGTGCATTGATGCAATGAAAAGTGGATTATTCTTATTCTTTGCTCATCCAGATTTATGTTTTAATTATATTTATAATTTTGATTAAGAATGTGAAAAAGAAGCAGCTCGTTTAATAGATGCTGCAATAAAATATGATATTCCTTTAGAATATAATGCAGGTGGATTAAGAAGCTTAGCTAGTAAGAATAATGATGCATATCCTCGTAAAGAGTTTTGGCAAATAGCAGCAGCTAAGAATGCCAAATGTGTTGTTAATGCTGATGCTCACACACCACAACAAATAAATGATATGTTTTATAAATTAGCATTAAATCAAGCAAAAAGTCTAGATTTAGATATTTTAGAAGAATTAGATGTAGAAGGTCATATAGCAAATGTAAAAAGAAGATATTCAAAAGATGATTAATTTCATCTTTTTTTTGACAAAAAAAAGAAGACTTCAAAGTCTTCCTAATCTATAATGTTAATAATTATTCTTGAGTTGCATCAACAAATACTCTACTACCATATTCTTGATCTAATAAATATAGACCAGCATCTTTTACTAATTTGATTTTAGAAATCATTTCTTCAAAGCTAGCTTCTTCTTCAACTTGTTCATTGATAAACCAATTTAAGAAGTTTTGTGTAGCATAATCATTTGCTTCAATTGCTTTAGACATCATAAAGTTAAAACGTTCAGTAACAACTTTTTCATGTGCTAAAGAAGTTTGCGCAACTTCTAAGATTGATTCATAAGTTGTAGTTGGATTTTCTTCCCAATTTGTAATTGTTGGACGCTCACCTAAATCAATTAAATAATTGATTAGTTTTTTAGCATGTGACATTTCTTCTTGATATTGAATATCCATCCAGTTTTGAAAACCAGCAAATCCTTCTGCTCCACAATAACATGCCATATCTAAATAGATGTTTGCTGAGTATATTTCAAAGTTAATTTGACTATTAATTAATTCTACCATTTCTTTATTCATCATAAATCCTCCTATTGTTTCATGTGTTCTTTAATTTTTTGAGTGTTAACAAAATGTATCTTGGCAACTTTGTTTAAGTAATCTTCACCATATTTTTCAATGATATCGCAACCTTGCATATCAACTTTATTACTCGCTCCTTTTTGAAGTGTAAAGCCAACTTTAATACTTAGCTTATCCATTTCTTCAAGAAAAGCATCTCTTGCAATAATTGCACCAACAGCAACTCCTAAATACTTATCTTCTGCTTTAGTTTCAAAGTGTATTTGATCTACAACTACTTTAGTATCTTTAAGATAATTATAGTAGTTTTTTTCTGAACAGAATTGATCTACAATTACTAATGGTTTTTTGTTGATTTGTTTTATAAGTTTACTTAAAACATAGTTGTGCATTTTAGCTTTTATTGTATTAGCATTATTTCCAGTAGCTACAGCATTATTATACTTTTCATTATCTAAAACATAGACAACATGAGGTACAATATCTCTAATTTTATCTGCTAGTACTCTTATTTGATCATCGCTGAGTTTCTTACTATCTTTTATATCATACTTACTAATTTCATTAGCAAGTTCTTGATTGATATAAGAAGCACAAACAACTACAGGACCAAAATAATCACCAGTACCAACTTCATCACTACCGATATGCTCACTTTCAATTCCACCTAAAATACAATTACAATTGCTATTAGCACTAACTTGTGATTCAATCTCTTGCCATAAAGCAGCTTCCTTAGTAGCATTCTTTCCTTGAAACATTACCTTATTGGAAGTATAAGCAATAACTTTTAAATCACTCTGACTTATTACAAACTTTGTATAAGGAATATCGTTTGAAAAATCTAAGTCAGCATAGTAGTACTGCTTAATCTCATTAAGTAAATTTTCATTTGCTTTTATGACAATATTCATGCATACCACTCCTCTAAATATTATATCATGATGATGATTAAAAGCAAGCTATTAGCCACTAAAAGACCATAGTTATAAGTCTTTATTTATGGTACAATTAAGCTGGTGATAATATGGGTATAGATGCAATAGTAATAATAAGTTTTATAGCTTTAATAATATTTGGATTCTTTAGAGGGTTTATGAAATCATTTTTGAATGTTATATTTTTATTAGCATATTTAATAGTTTCTAAGTATGTTTTAGATAATAAAATACTTGAAAGACTTGATTTTAGATTTATAAAAGATCCAAATGAAAGATATATAGTGTTAGTAATTGTAGGTATAATTTTATTTATTATATTTACATTGATAATAAGAAAAATATTAAAAGTAAGTGCCTTAAAGTTTATCGATAGATTAGGTGGGGTATTAATTCATGTTCTGGTTGGATACTTAGCATTATGCATTGCCTCAATGGGATATTTAAGTATTACAAAAGTAGTAGATAAACCAGAAGTATTTAAAGATAGCTTCTTCTTTTCAAATGAGTTTAAGGTATATAATGTATTAGATAGGTGATAAAATGATAGAAAATATGTACAAGAAAATAGAGTTTGATAAAGTTCTTAGTAGAGTAGAAGCTAAAGCTCAAATCAAACAAACAAAAGATATAATAATTAATTCAAAGTTTGAAACAGATTTTGATAGTGTTCAAATGAATTTAAATAATACAAATGAATTTATTACTTTATTTTTTTCTTATGGAGAATTTAGTTTAAGATACCTAAATGATTTAGATGATATTATAAATAAAGTTAATAAAAATTTAGTATTAGAAGGAGTCGACTTTGTAAGACTGTCTAATCTACAAAAACAAAAAGAATTATTAGATGAATATCAATCAGAAATAAGTGAAATAGAAAAATATCCACACTTTAATAAGTTATATTTGAATATTAAATCATTATTCAACTATACAAAAAAAATAAATCGAATGATTAATAATGAAGGACTAGTTTATGAGGATGCTACTCCTCGCTTAGTTGAAATAAATGGTGAATTAAATAATCTTCGTAATCAAATACAAAATGAATTAAAGAGTATCATTAATAATAAAAGTGAGCATCTTAGTGAGAATATTATTACATATCGTAATAATAGAGCTGTTTTACCAATTAGAGCAGCATCTAAAAATATAATTAAGGGTATTATTCATGATGAATCAAGTTCAGCTAGTACAGTCTTTATTGAACCAACAAAAGTAGTTGAATTAAATAATCGTATCCAATCATTAGAATATGAAAAAAATGATGAAATAAATGTTGTATTAAAACAATTAAGTAATGATACAAAACAAGTAATTGAAACTATTACAAGTAATTATAAAATAATGATTGAATTAGATTTAATTAAAGCCAAAGCATCATATAGTATCGATATAAATGGTATTATACCAAAACTAAATCAAGATAGTGCTAAACTAGAAATATATCAAGGAAGACATCCTTTAATTGATCCACAAAAAGTTGTAGCTAATGATTTTTATATGTGTAACAACGAAAGTAAATATCGTATTGTACTAGTAAGTGGGTCTAATACAGGAGGTAAAACAGTTGCCTTAAAAATGGTTGGTCTATTCGCTTTGATGGTGCAAAGTGGTCTTGCTATACCTGCAGACGAAAAAACAAATATGCCAATCTATACTAACGTTTTTGTTGATATTGGTGATGAACAATCAATTGCTGATGAACTTTCAACATTCTCCTCACATATGAATAATATCTCAAAGATAGTTAATAATGTTGGCGAATATAGTTTAGTCTTATTAGATGAACTTGGTTCTGGAACAGATCCTCGTGAAGGTGAAAACTTAGCCTTATCAATCATAGAATACTTATATCAACATGATGCTAGTATCATTGTTACAACGCATTATTCAAAACTGAAAAACTATGCTCTAACAACAGATTATGTAAGAAGTGCAAGTGTTCTATTTGATAAGAAAGATAATAAACCAGTTTACCAAATATCATTTGATACATATGCTTCATCAAACGCTTTTGAAATCGCTAGTCATTTAGGTCTAAACGATGAGATAATTGAACAAGCTAAAAAATTATATCATGGAGATTTAAATACTAGTGATGAGTTATTACTTAAGCTTCAAGATCAACAAATAATTGTTAAAGAAGAAAAAGCTAAATACGAAGAAGCATTTAATAAGTATGAAAAATTAACAAAAGAATTAAAAGAACTAGAACTACAGCTTAATAAAGAAAAAGATAAAATAATTGAAAAGGCTAGAGATGAAGCTAATTCAATAATAAGAGAATCAAAAAAGAAAAGTGATAAGATAATTGATGAACTTAAACAAAGTAAATCATTTGTTAATCATGAAGCAAATAAAACAAGACAAGATTTAGATGATTTACTATTTAATAAAATAGAAGAAGTAGACAACAAACATCAAGAATTTAAAGTAGGAGATGTTGTTGAATTAATTAAGTTAAAAAGACAGGGTATCATAAGTGAAATCTTAAATAAGAATAATTATGAAGTAAGTATTGGTAATATTAAAACTAAAGTTAAACATAATGAAATGAGATTTCTATCTAATAAGCCACCAAAAGAAATTAAGAAAAAAGAAGTTAAAAGAACAACTAAAAAGAATGTTCCAATGGAACTTAATTTAATTGGTTTAAGAGTAGATGATGCTCTTATTGAATTACGTAAATATTTAGATAGTGCTATTATGAGTGATATGACTAAAGTTAGAATAATCCATGGCTTTGGAACTGGAGCACTTAGAGAAGCAGTACATCAAGAATTAAAGAAAAATAAAGTTGTTAAAAGCTTTGCGTTTGCTAAATACAACGAAGGTGGTCAAGGTGCCACAATTGTAGAACTATAAGCCATAAAAATAATCCTCCAAAAGTAGTAAAACTACAATGGAGGATTATTTTATATAATTACTTATCATTTGGAGCTAGCCCCTTAATAAGCACTTCAGTCCAATCACTCAAATATGGAACAATATTCTCATAAATCATTGGAGAGGATACGCCTTCAATCATTGCGCTAAAATAAAGCATTAAAAATTGATCGGAATACTTCAAATCAACTTTTCCTTCTTTACGCCCCTTATGAAAGATATCAAGCATCATCTGCATACTCTCATTTGTATAAGCTTCAAGCAAATCATTATTATTTGTTGTAAAATATAACATTAAGTCTAGATAAAATTCATTAGTTACATTCTGCAAAAAAGAAAGCTTATTTTTACTTAGTGCATATATTGTATCTTCAAAAGAAAGGTCTTCTTCAATTATGCTTTTAGCACTATATCTAATCTCATCAAGAAAATAAAAATATACCTCTTTAATAAGATTCTCTTTATTATTAAAGTATTTAAATATTGTTGTTTTACCAACATTTGATTCTTTTACTATATCATTTATAGTAATATTGTTTTCTTTTTTACTTGTATTTAATAATTTAAAAGTACTATCAATAACTTGCTGTTTTTTTAATAATGCACGTTGTTCAAAACCGTTCATCGTATCACCTCATAAAATACTTTCCTGGGAAATTAGTTCACTATATATTCATAATTATATTATAATACAAAAATAATGAACTGTAAATACTTTAAAAGTTTATAACTTTATGTTGACCTATTAAAAATTAAAGTATATTATAAACTTATAAAAGATCTTTGAAGTATAAAAGGAGATGTATATGATGAGTGAAATAATAAAGATAGATAACTTAGAGAAATCATTTGGTAAAACAAAAGCGTTGAATAATGTCAGCTTTAATGTAAATGCCGGAGAAGTAGTAGGTTTTATTGGACCTAATGGTGCTGGAAAGTCTACAACAATTAGGGCATTGTTAGGTATTATAAAGAGTGATAGTGGTTGTGCTACTATATTTGGTAAAGATGTTTGGGATGAGAGCTTAGAAATCCATGAAAAAATATCTTATGTTCCAGGAGATGTTGCTCTTTATCCTAGTTTAAGTGGTGGTGAAATTATTGATTTATTTATGAAATTACATGGTAATGGAAATAATGAAAGAAAAGAATACTTAATTAAAAAGTTTGAATTAGATCCAAAGAAGAAAGCTAAATCATATTCTAAAGGTAATCGACAAAAAGTTGGCTTAATAGCTGCTTTAGCAGTCGATTCTGATTTATATATTTTTGATGAACCAACTTCAGGACTAGATCCTTTAATGGAAGCTATCTTTCAAGAAGAAGTTGATAAAATAAAAGCAAATGGAAAAGCAGTGCTTCTATCATCACATATTCTTAGTGAAGTAGAAAGATTAGCTGATAGAGTTGTTATTATAAGACAAGGTGAAATAGTAGAAGAGGGAACTCTAGATGAATTAAGACATCTTACCCGAACAACGATAACTATGAAGGCTAATAATAATCTTGAAATAATTAAAGATGTTAAAGGTGTTTATGATTTTTCTATAAAAGATGGACAAGCACATTTTTCAGTGGATAATAAAGATATAAATAATATTCTAAGTGAAGCAAGCAAGTTAGATATTACAAAATTTGAAGCAGTTCCTCCTACATTGGAAGATTTATTCATAAGACATTATGAAAACAAATAATGGAGGAAATAATATGAAAGAAAAATTTATGTCTTGGCCAATATTATTAAGAAATTACTTAAAACGAGATTGGAAGAAAATCCTGTTTTGGATTATAGGTCTTGTATTATTTGCAGGTGGCTTTATTCCAGCCTTTGAAGAACTATCAAAAGGTCAAGGATTAATCGGGATGTATGAAACGATGCAAAATCCTGCAATGATTTCAATGGTTGGGCCAACACCAATTCATAATGCAAATGAGTATACAATTGGTGCAATGTATACTAATGAGATGTTACTATTTTCAGGTTTATTTGCAATGGTTATTTCAATACTTCATATAGTATCGCATACTCGTAAAGAAGAAGATTTAGGATTAAGTGAAATAATAAGATCATTTAAAGTAGGAAGACATGCTAATTCATTAGCACTTATGATTGAAGTAATATTAATTAATATTATTATAGGTATCTTAATTGCCCTTTTAATGGTTTCATTTAATGTTCCAACTATTAACTTTGAAGGCTCTCTACTATTTGGATTTTCAATTGCTGGTGCTGGTATTTTAGGCGCAGCCATTGCATTAGTAATTGCCCAATTAGTTTCTAATTCTAGTGCTGCTAATGGCTTAAGTCTAAGTGTAGTTGGTATTCTATATATTTTAAGAGCAAGTAGTGATATTAGTAATGTTAATTTATCTATGCTTAATCCAATGGGATGGATATATCTAACCTATCCTTTTGTAAAGAATAACTGGCTTCCTATAATTTATATTATTATCTTTAGTTTTATATTTATATTAATAGGATTTATTTTAGAATCAAAAAGAGATATGGGTTCTGGTTATTTTCCAGAGTTTCAAGGTAGGGCGAATGCCAAAAAATCCTTATTATCAATAAGAGGGTATCTATTAAGAATTAATCGAGGAACAATTATAGCTTGGTTAGTTACATTTACTTTATTAGGCGTTGCATATGGATCAATTTATGGGGATATGCAAACATTTATCAATAGTAATGATATGCTAAAGGAAATGTTTTCGCAGACTGGATATAGTATAGAAGAATCATTTAGTGCAACAATAATGATGGTTATAGTGGTTCTTATCGCTATTCTACCAATTGTAATTATTAATAAACTATTCGTTGAGGAAAGTCGTGGACGATTAACTACAATTATGTCTACTAAAGTAAGTCGTTTCAATTTGTTTTGGACTACAATAATCATAGCCTCAATTATAGGTGCAATCGCAATTTTATTGAGTGCTGGTGGATTAGGATTAACTGCAATTAGTGTAATGAAAGATTCAGATATGAATTTAATGGATTTTATAAAAGCAGGGTTTAACTTTTATCCATCAATTCTATTCTTTATAGCTCTTGCATCACTATTTCTAGGGTGGCTTCCAAGACATGCTAAAGTAGTGTACATATATCTTGGTTATTCATTTGTTTTAAATTATTTTGGAGACTTAGTTAATATTCCAAATTGGCTAATGAATACTGCAGTTCATTCATGGATACCACATATTCCAGTAAAAGAATTTAATCTAATAATCTTTCTTTGTATAACTATCATTAGTATATTGATGATTGTAATAGGATATCTAGGCTATAAGAAAAGAGATATGATTGAATCAAATTGATAAAAAGTAATATATTATAAATAAAAAAACTGTGTAAGTAGATCAATTAGAATCTTACTTACACAGTTTATTTTTAGATTTATTTTTTACTCTCTGCTTCAAATTCAGCCATTCCATCTAAGCTGTATTTAATATTAATTTTATCTCCATTTTTAAGAATAGTATCTTTCATACCAACAGATGCTAGCTTACCATTCATACGATACATCCAACCACTATTTGCACCAATAATACCAGCATCAATACCATTAACACCAGCTAAGTATTCCATTCCTCCAGCACTTTTAAAACTAAATGATATCTTATCGTTAGCTTGATCTACTGCTTTTAATACATCAATAACATTCTTTTCTCCATAGATTTCAATTACTTGCTCATCTAGTATTTTCCCATCTTTACTTACTTGTTTTTGAATTTCTTCTTTTAGTTTGCTCTTGTTTTTATCATCTACTAAAACAGAATCATCAACAGTTAATGTTACTTTAATTGCTTCTTTAGCATCACCTTTTTCTCCAATAACAACATCTTTAGATGTTCCAGGTGCACTAAAGTCAATCTTGTAAAATGCAAATGCAGCTATTGCAATAATCGCTACAACAGCAATAATTTTCTTTTTCATTTAATTTCATCTCCCTATTATTTATACATATATTATAAGTTATAAACTGATATATATCAAATTTGTTCTATATTAGTGTAACATTGTCTATTAGTATGCTAGAATATATTTAAGTAAAAAGGGGGATATATTATGAAAGAATTATTTGAAGCTGATTTTAAACAAGTAATAGAAAATGGTCTTATTCTTGTTGAGTTTAATGCTAAAAGTGGATCTACATGTAAATTGAATGGTCCTTTTTTAAAAGGAATGCAAAATGATATTAAGATAGATGTTGCATATTTAGATTTTGATCAAGCAAGTAGCTTGGAAGAAGAATATAAATTACTTGTCAGTCCTACATTTATAATATTTAAAGAAGGAAAAGAAGTTAATAGAATAGAAGGATTTGTTTCTAAGGGACAAATAATTAATATGATAGATAAGGAGATATAAGATGAAAAAGATTTTAAAAGAGTTCGTTGATTTTTTAAAGCAAGGTAATCTAGTTGAAATAGCAACTGGTCTATTACTTGCTACTGCATTCAATACACTAGTTAAATCATTTACTGATTCATTTATTCAACCAATAATTGATTCATTTGGTATTATTGATAGTTCAGGTGGTGTTTCATTTAAAATACTGGGGATAAACTTTCCCGTAGGTAATTTCATTTCAGCATTGATTTCATTTATTATTGTAGGGGCAGTTACATTTTTAATTGTTAAGTCATATAATAAGTTTATTGCTTCTCATCAAGAAGAGGTAAAAGAAGTTAGTGAAAGTGAATTAAGTGTTTTAAAAGAGATAAAAGAATTATTAGAAAAACAAGATAAATAAAAAAGGGTTTTCATAAGAAAACTCTTTTTATTTGAACATTTGTGTTGCTTTAACTGCTTTTTGCCAATTACTATATAACTCATCTCTTACTTTGTTACTCATATTTGGTTGATATTCTTTTAAATTTTGTGAGCATTTTTTAAAATCATCACTAGATTTATAAAAACCTGTGGCAAGTCCAGCAAGATAGGCCACTCCTAATGCTGTTGTTTCATTATTAGCTGGCACTTCAATTGGTATATCTAAAATGTCTGATTGGAATTGCATTAAGAATTTATTATTTGTTGCACCACCATCAACTTTTAATTGTCTTAATTCTATTTTTGATTCTTTTTTCATAACTTCAACAATATCTTTAGTTTGATAACCAATTGATTCAAGGGTAGCTCTAGTTATATGATATTTATTTGATCCTCTAGTTAAACCGAAGATTGCTGCTTTGGCATCACTATCCCAATGTGGTGAACCTAATCCTACAAATGCAGGTACTAAATAAACGCCACCATTATCGCTAACATTAAATGCATAGTCTTGTGATTGTTTGGCATCATTTATTATTTCAAGACTATCCCTAAGCCATTGAACAGCACTACCTGCAACAAAGATAGAACCTTCAAGGGCATAGTTAATCTCATTATTAATACCCCATGCAATAGTCGTAACTAAACCAGTTTTTGATTTAATGGCACTTTTACCAGTGTTTAGTAACATAAAGCATCCTGTACCATAAGTATTTTTCATTGTTCCTTCTTCATGACATATTTGTCCAAATAATGCTGCTTGTTGGTCTCCTGCAATTCCTGCTATTGGAACCTCTAAACCAAAGAAATGTGATGGATTTGTATAATCATAAATATGAGAAGAACAACAAACTTCTGGTAGCATATTAGATGGAATATCAAATATCTCTAGTAATTCTTCGTCCCACTTTAAATCATAAATATTATAAAGCATAGTTCGTGATGCATTTGAATAATCACTAATATGTCTTTTTGTTTTACTAAGATTCCATACTAACCAAGTATCTATTGTACCAAATAGTAATTTACCATCTTGTGCTTCTTGATATAAAGATTCATCATTTTCAAATAACCATTTAATTTTACTAGCTGAAAAGTATGCATCTAAAGGTAATCCTGTTTTCTCTTTTATAATATCCTCATAACCATCATCTTGTAGTCTTTCACATATTTCACTTGATTGACGTGATTGCCAAACAATTGCCTTATAGACTGGTATACCGGTTTCTTTATTCCAAACAACTGTAGTTTCTCTTTGATTAGTAATTCCAATTGAATTAATTTGTTCTGGTTTGATTTTACTATTTATAAATAATAATGAAAGGACACTTAATACAGAAAGCCAAATTTCATTTGCATCTTGTTCAACCCATCCAGGGTGTTGAAACGTATTTTGCAGTTCTTGTTGTGCTATATCTATAACTTTTCCTTGAGCATCAAATATAATAGCTCTAGTTGATGTAGTTCCTTGATCGATTGATAGTATATATTCTTTCATATCTAATCTACCTCCACTAATATCCTAATAAAAAATATAATAAGTGTCAACAAAAAATAGGAGAGAAATTCTTGCATTATATTTAAAAAAGTATTATACTAGTACTTGTCTAACGAACGTTAGGTAAAAAGGTGGTGTCTTTTATGAATAAAGAATTGATTTTGAAAGCTAGTTTCAAATTAATTCAAAAGACTGGCTTAGAAGGGTTTTCAATGCGTAAGTTAGCAGAAGCTTTGAAATGTCAGCCAGCTTCAATTTATCATTACTATAAAAATAAGAATGATATTTTGAATGATTTATATGTAGAATTAAATAAACTGTTTTTTGAATTTGAAATAGAAACAGATGATTTAGAAGAATTTCTTTTTGAGACTTGTAAGAATATACAAGTACATTATAAGGAGTATCTTTTTGTTTTGCGTTATAGTCGTTCTGGATTCTTAAAAAAAGAGAACAAAGAA
>JAVWHL010000020.1:0-22624 GCA_036640095.1 Erysipelotrichales bacterium
GTATTTATGAATCATATCAATTGCATCTTCAATATTATCCATTGCATTAACACTCATCTGATTTGAATCCATAATATCATCAATTATAGAATCATCACTATATATAATTAAATCCTTAATAGTAATACCACCAACTAGTTCATGGTATTTATCAATTACATATATATAATCAACATATTCAACTTCACCTGCTTGTGCTTTAATCTTTCTTAAAGCTTCTCCACAAGTATCGTAGTCTTTAATCTCTAGAAATTCAATTGTCATAATTGAACCAGCAAGATCATCATCATACATTAATAAAGCATTAACCAAATCACGCTTTTCCCGAGGTATATTTTTAAGGATTTTCTTTTGA
Source organism: Erysipelotrichales bacterium (assembly GCA_036640095.1). Taxonomy (GTDB): domain Bacteria; phylum Bacillota_I; class Bacilli_A; order JAJDGJ01; family JAJDGJ01; genus JAVWHL01. The sequence goes on from JAVWHL010000020.1 coordinate 356, forward strand.
ATATTAGCTGGCATCTCATCTACCATATCAACAATATCATCTGAATATAGACTATCTATCATTTCAGATATCTCTTGTGATGAATATGCATCAATTATCTTTTCTTTTAAATCTGATTCCAAGAAATAAAATACTTCAGCAGCTAAATCAGTTTCTAATATCCTTAAAAGAAAAACCATTTCATAAGTTGTTAACTCTTCAAATACCTCAGCAATATCTGCCTCATGGTAATCGTCTAATAGTTTATTAATGTCTGTGATATTTTTATTCGCAATATCTTCTTGTAATTGCTCAACATTTATCATTTTAACACCTTCTTTATCTTATGTTCACATAATATTCTAACATAGTTAAACAAATAAATAAATCTATTTATTATCAAAAAAGGTAGACAAAAAAAAGCAGATATGATATTATTTGCTTAACTACAGAAAGGGTGTGAATGATAATGAAAGATTTAAATAATATTTTAAATAGTACAGTTGTTATTCGCCGCCGCCGTAATTTTTATTTAATTGGAAATAGAGATTACGATTTTTGTGCATCTTTCTAGTAAGTTGTAAACAAAACAGTAAAAGCCAACTATTTCCTTTGTGAAGTAGTTGGCTTTTTTTGTTAAAAAAATTAAAAAAGGAGAATTATGATTATGAAAAAGTTATTTAGTATGAAAAAGATCGTTGGAGCATTAGTATTAGTAATGTTAGTATTAACAGGGTGCTCATCAAAAGATGAAGTAAGCAGTGATAAATTAGAACAAATTAAAAAGAATGGTAAAATTGTCGTTGGTACTAATTCAGGATATCCTCCTTATGAATTCTATGATACAAGTGATGGTAAAAAAGAACTTACTGGTTATGATGTTAAACTTGGAAATCAAATCGCAAAAGATCTAGGTGTTGAAATTGAATGGAAAGATATGGATTTTGATGCATTAACTTCAAGCTTACAAACTGATAAAATTGATATTGTTTTAGCTGGTATGGTTGCTACTCCAGCAAGAGAAAAAAATATTGACTTCTCAACACCATACTTTGATTCAGAAACAAAAATGTTTGCAAAATCAGGCAACATTAATAAATATAAAGATTTAAAAAATCTAAAAGACAAAACAATTGTAGTACAAGCTGGTACAACTCAAGAAGAGGCAGCTAAAGCAGTTGAAGGTGCAAAAGTATTAACTCTTCCATTAGTTTCTGATACTATGGCAGCTATGGAAACTGGGAAAGCTGATGTATTATTCATTGCAGAAGTAAGTGCTAAAACTTTAGAGAAACAATATAAAGGATATGCTCACACTGATATTGCTTTAGATAAAAAACTATTAATTGATGGGGCATCAGTGGGGATTAAAAAAGATCAAGCAAAATTAAAAGCAGAATTAGATAAATTAATTAAAAAATATCAAGATGATAAATCACTAGACAAATGGTTCAATGAAAGTGTAGCTTTATCTGAGAAAGTAAATAAGTAGGTGTTATAAATGTTTTTAGCAGATATTTCAAAATTATATGATTTTTCGTTCCTTGCCAATAAAGGAGTCTTAATAGATTTCTTTAAAGGTTTAGGAACAACAATGAGTATAGCATTATTTGGTGTAATAATTGGTATTATCATCGGTATAATATTAGCGATTTTCAAGTTATCTAATAGTAAGATATTAAGAGGTATTGCAACGTCTTATATAAACTTTGTAAGAGGAACACCATTAATATTACAAATGTATTTTATTTTCTATGTTCCTGCATTAATTAATCCAAGTCTTGATTTTCCTCCTTTCTTAGCAGGAGTTGTAGCTGTAGGGTTAAATAGTGCAGCATATGTAGCTGAGATATTTAGAGGTGGAATTTTATCGGTCGATAAGGGACAAACTGAAGCTGCTAGAAGTCTTGGATTGAACCATAAAAAAACATTAAGTATGATTATAGTGCCACAAGCTTTTAAGACAGTATTGCCTTCACTAGGTAATGAATTTATAAATGTTATCAAAGAGACGGCAATTATATCTGTAATTGGGGCTCATGATTTAATGTATTATGGAAAACAAGCAGGAACATTAACATTAAACCCATATCCTGGTCTAATTTTAGCTGGTGTAATGTACTTTGTTGTTGTATATATACTTACTAAATTAGTTGGCTTATTAGAAAGAAGGTTACAAAATGATTAAGATAAATAATTTAACTAAGAAATTCAAGAAGAATGAAGTATTGAAAGATATTAGTTTAGAAATAAAAGAAAATGAAGTAGTAACAATCATTGGACCTTCAGGATCTGGTAAATCAACATTACTTAGATGTATGAATAAATTAGAAGATGCAACTAGTGGAGAAGTATTAGTTAATGGTGTTAATCTTCAAAATAAAGAAACTGATATAAATACTATTAGAGAAAATATTGGTATGGTTTTTCAACAGTTTAATTTATTTCCGCATAAAACAGTTTTAGAAAATATTACACTTGCTCCTATATCATTACAAAAGTATAGTGAAGAAGAAGCAAAACAAGTGGGGTTAGATCTACTTGAAAGAGTTGGTCTAAGTGAAAAAGCTGATGTCTATCCTAATAGTTTGTCTGGTGGTCAAAAACAAAGAGTTGCCATTGCACGTGCACTAGCAATGAACCCAAGTATTATGTTATTTGATGAACCAACTTCAGCACTAGATCCTGAAATGGTTAGAGAAGTTTTAGATGTAATGAAATCTCTAGCAGGTAGTATGACAATGGTTATTGTAACTCATGAGATGAATTTTGCTAAAGAAGTAGGAACAAGATTATTATTCCTAGATGCTGGTGAAATAGTTGAAGATCGCAATCCAATCGATTTCTTTGAAAATCCAGAAAGTGATCGTGCTAAAGACTTTTTGAATAAAATAATTTAGTTAAACAGGAGCATTGTCTCCTGTTTTTAATTTATGGTATACTTATTGTTAGGTGATATGATGAAAGAATTATGTATTAGAACTGTAAAGTTAATTAAAAAAGGTGATTATCGTTGGATACCTTCAAGTTTATCCTTCTATTTTATTGTATCTATAATTCCAATGATATTTTCAATATTATTAATTTTAGTTAGATATGCAGTAGATAAAGAATCAATTCTTAGAATATTTGATGGGACTGATACAATATCTATCTTTTTTAGGGATTTCTTAATATATATTAATGAAGGTTTTTCAAATGTTAACATCATCGTATTAATTGGACTATTACTATATTCAACCTTCTTATCAAGCAATGGTATTCGTGGTGTAATGTATGCGATTAATTCATTCTTTGGCTTAAAGAAACTTTCATATGTTAAAGCAACAGCACTTTCATATATTGTATCTTTATTATTTATAATGTTATTATTTGCAGGAGTTATTTTTATTTCACTATTACCACCATTCATTGATTTAATAAAAGTAGACCTCAATATAACCAAGACTTATATATTTGTTCTACCTATAATTTACTTAGTTATTCACTTTACTTATCGTACAGTTAGTGGATTTGATTTAAAAAGTAAAGATATCTATAAAGGAGCATTATTTAGCTCAATCTTTATTTATATAATTGTTGTCTTTTCATCATACTTTGTTTATTTATCAAAAGCATCAGTTATCTTTGGCTCTCTTGCAGCATTGATATTATTATCGCATTTCATTTTATATATAAGTTATGGTATTTATTTTGGAATCGCTATCAATGTTGCTGACTTGCAATTAAGACAAGAAAAAGATGAGTCTAAAGAAGTTGAGGTGCAGGGTGTAAGTGAAAATAAGGCAACAAGTAAAATGAATAAGTAAGAAAGAGGAGATACAATGAGATTTAAATACATACAAAAAGGGAATAAAAACTATTACATAGATACTAAAGAAGATTATGGTAGTAAGTTAATTCCAAATATATTCAGTTTAAATAATGTTGATTTTGATGGTTATCAAGTTGATGAACAAGTAAGACCAACTAACACAACTAGAAAGTTTAATGTTGTTATGAAAATATTAGTTTATTTAGCATTAGCTTCATTTCCAATAGTCTTTATTATTAAGGATAGTAATAACCTTGAACCAATTGTAATGCAAGCTCAAGTTATTATAGCTACTTTAGTTTTAATGATAGTAAATTTTGTTAAACAAAAAAGAGATAATATAGATGAACATTTAATTGTTTCAAAATCAAATAGAAAAGTAACAATAAAAGTAAAATATAAAGATCGAAATGTAAGACTTGGCTTATTAGTAGTATTTGTAGGTTTAATTATTACTACATTAGTAAGTCTTAGTGTAAGTGCAGTTTACTGGTCAAGTATTGATACAAAGTACTTTCAAGTAATTCTAGGTCCTGCTTCATTAGTTTTTAGTATCTTCTTTTATTTACATGCATTCTATTATTTAAATGATTTAGAATATAATTTAGTAAAAAGGGACAAATCAAAAAAATAAAGAGGGATATAATGAGAAAGAAACCAAGATTAAACTGTGAATTAGAAAAAATAGATATTCAACGAATTGATAGTTTAATAAGAGAAAATGAATACTTTGAATATTTTTTAATTGAAGATGAAACAATTAGTAATTCTTCACATATGCAATTTGATAGATGCATTTTTAATAATGTAAGCTTTATAAATATTACAAGTGAAGATGTTGATATAATTGATTGTCAGTTTAATAATTGTGATATGTCTAACATAACAATAAGAAATGGTTCAATACATCAATCAGAATTTATTAATTGTCGCTTAACCGGTGTCGATATGAGTGATAATACAATTAATAATACTTTGTTTAAAGATTGCTTAATGAATTATTCTAATATATCTAATAGTAAGCTTAAAAATGATGAGTTTGTAAATAGTGATTTAAAAGCAGCTAGTTTAAATGATACATCTTTATTAAAAGTTGATTTAATAGAAAGTAACTTTGATGATTGTGAGTTAATAAATGCCAATCTAAGAGGCATTGATTTTTCAACTTGTCAATTAAAGAATATTATGATTAATTTTGATGCCTTAAAAGGAATAAAAGTGAATGATATTCAAGCTTTATCATTAGTAGCATTGTTAGGTATTGAAATAGTCTAATAATAGGGCTTTACAAGGGCTTTAAAATCTTGTATAATATAATTAATAAGAACCAGAAGAGAGGTATGCACCTCTCTTTGTTATATTTTTAGAGGAAGGTGAGTATGTGCTAGATAAAGTAAAAGTAAGTATTATGCCTGCAATTGAGCAGTTGGAATTAGAGCTATTTGATATTGAGTATGTTAAAGAAGGCAATGATAATTTTTTAAGAATTTACTTGGATAAACCAGGTGGTATTGATTTAAATATGATTGTTGATGCATCAAAAGAAATTTCTGAGATTCTTGATAAGATAGATCCTATTGAAGATGAGTACTTCTTAGAAGTATCTTCGCCAGGAGCTGAACGTCCTTTAAAGAATGAAGAACAATTAAAAGATGCAGTAGGTGAGTATGTGCGAATTGAATTAATCGATCCTAAAGCAGGAATGGATGCTCTTGAAGGGACATTGATTAAATTTGAAGATAATGTTGCGATTATTGAATATATGGATAAAACCAGAAAAAAAGAATTCGCAATAGATTATGAAAATATTAGATTAGCTCGTTTAGCTATCAAATTTTAGAAAGGAAGCATCATGAAAATATGAAAGCAAAAGATTTTATAAATGCAGTAGAGATTCTAGAAAAAGAACGTGGTATTCCAAAGGATGTTGTCGTTGAATCTTTAAAAGAGGCATTAGAAAAAGCATATAAAAAGAACTATGATACTGAAGCAGATGTTGAAGTTATAATTGATCCTGAACTTGGAGATATTAAATTAATTGAAAAGAAAGTAGTTGTTGATAATTTAGATGATGAAGAGAAAGAAATCTTCATTGATGAAGCTAAAGAAATTAACCCTGATTACGAAATTGGAGATATTGTAGAAACTGATGTTGATATTGATGATTTTGGAAGACTTGCAGCAGTTCATGCTAAGCAAGTAGTTAGACAAAAAATTAGAGAAGTTGAAAAATCATTAATATATGATGAATTTGTTCATTTAAAAGATGATATTGTTGTAGGAGTTATTGATCGTGTTGAACAAAACTTTGCAATAATTGATTTAGGTAAAACTGGTGGTATTCTACCAATTGCTAATCAAATTCCAAGTGAGCGTTTATTCTCTGGTTCTAAGATTAAAGTATATGTAGTAGATGTTGATAAATCAGCAAAAGGTGCTCAAGTTGTAGTATCACGTAGTGATTCTAATTTCTTGAAACGTCTTTTTGAAGCAGAAGTACCTGATGTCTTTGAAGGTGATGTAGTTATTAAATCAATCGCTAGAGAAGCTGGAGATCGTTCTAAAGTAGCTGTATATGCAACTAAAGATGGTATTGATCCAGTTGGTTCTTGTATTGGTCCTAAAGGTACAAGAGTACAAGCTGTATCTGAAGAAGTATGCAATGAAAAAATTGATATTATTGAATTTAGTGAAGATCCAGTAGTTTATATTAATAATACACTTGCACCAGCAAAAGTATTATCAGTTACATTTGATGAAGAAAATAGAGCTGCTACTGTAGTAGTTCCTGATGATCAACTTTCACTAGCAATTGGTAAACGTGGTCAAAACGTTAGACTTGCTGTTAGATTAACTGGATTTAAAATTGATATTAAATCACAATCAGATGCAATTGAACAAGGTATTGAATTACTTGGCAATGGTAATGCATTTGAAGAACAAGGTGATTATTCACAACCAAAAACAAAAGCTAAGAAACCTTCTAAAGCTAAAGCAGTAATTGATGATATTGAAGATAACTATGAAGCAGACGTTGAAGAAAACGAAACTAAACCAGTTGTTGATATCGAAACATTACTTCAAGATATTAGAGAAGCGACACCTGTTAAAAAGGTTAAGATTAAAAAAGAAACTAATAAAAAAGAAGAAGCAAAAGAAGAAGAAATTACTTTCTTAGATGTAGAAAAACCTAGTGAAGATCCAGTTGTTCCTATTTATACTGATGATGAATTAGCTCAAATTAGAGCTGAAGAAGCTAAGGAACAAGAGGAAGAAGAAGAATTCTATGATGAAGTAGATTATGATGAGTATGATAAATATTACGAATAGGATGATTTAAAGATGAAACAAAGAAAAATTCCAATGCGTAAATGTTTAGTTTCTAATGAACAATTTCCTAAAAATGAATTAACTAGAGTTGTTGTTAATAAATATGGAGAAGTCTTTGTTGATCAAAGTGGTAAATTAAATGGACGTGGAGCTTATTTACATTTAACTAAAGAAAATGTTGCAAAAGCTAGACAAAGAAGATCATTAGAAAATGCTTTAAGAGTTAAAGACTTAGAAGCAATATATGAAGAACTAGAGAACTTAGCTAATGAATAGTTGGTTGAATGCTCTATCTCTTGCTCAAAAGGCAGGAAAAGTGGTTAGTGGTAAACAAGTTTTAGAAAGCATTCGTAGTAAAAAAGCAAAGCTAGTTTTAGTTGCTAGTGATGCTTCAAATAATACTAAAAAAGTAATGTTTGATAAATCTAAGTATTATAATATTCCTTGTATTGAAGTTGTTGATTCACTTGTATTGTCAAGTGCAATTGGTAAGAATGCAAGGGTCTATCTTGCAATAGTTGATGAAAACTTTGCGAAGATGATATTAGGCAAACTTGAACTAAAGGAGGAATAGTATGGCTAAGAAAAACAAGAAGAAAGATCATTTAATATCTAATATTCCAACACAATCTAATGAACCAGAAAACGTTGTTGAGGGTGTTGTATATTATTTTGATGGAATTACTTTAAATGAATTGGCGGATAGAATTAATAAAAATTCAGCTGAAATAATTAAATTATTATTTATGTTAGGACATATGGCAACAATTAATTCACCATTATCTGATGAGATGGTTGAACTTATTTGTATGGAATATGGAGTAGAAATTGAAAAGAAAAATGAATCAAGTGAAATCATGTTCGAGGATTATGATATCGTTGATGATGAAGCAGACTTAGAACAAAGAAGTCCAATCATTACAATCATGGGACATGTTGATCATGGGAAAACAACATTACTTGATACAATTAGAAAAACACATGTAACTGAAGGTGAATTTGGTGGGATTACACAACATATTGGTGCTTATCAAATAGCTCATGAGGGTGGTAAATTAACATTCTTAGATACTCCAGGACATGAGGCATTTACTGCAATGCGTGCTCGTGGAGCAAGTGTTACTGATATTGTTATTATTGTAGTTGCTGCTGATGATGGTGTTATGCCTCAAACAAAAGAAGCAATTGACCATGCAAAAGATGCTGGTGTTCCAATTATTGTTGCAATCAATAAGATTGATAAAGAGGGAGCTAATCCTGATAAAATCATGTCAGAAATGTCTGAATATGGTCTATTACCTGAAGAGTGGGGTGGAGATGTAATTTACAAACAAATCTCTGCTAAGAAGGGTGATGGAATTAAAGAATTACTTGAAACATTATCTATTATTGCTGAAGTTAATGAGCTTAAAGCTAATCCAAAACGTTATGCATATGGAACAGTACTTGAAGCTCGTTTAGATAAAGGAAAAGGTGTTGTTTCAACATTACTAGTACAAAACGGGACATTAAGAATTGGTGATCCAATTGTAGTTGGTAATACATTTGGACGTGTAAGACAGATGTACAATGATCGTAAACAACCTGTAACTGAGGCATTACCAAGTACTCCAGTTGGAGTTACTGGTCTTAATGATGTTCCAGAAGCTGGTGAAAAATTCATGGCATTTGATAGTGAGAAACAAGCTCGTAGCATTGGTGAAAAACGTTATGCTAAAATGCTTGATGATCAAAGACGTCAAACTTCTGCATTATCTTTAGATGATTTATCTAGACAAATCAAAGAAGGCGATGTAAAAGAAATTAATGTTGTAGTCAAAGCCGATGTTGCTGGTACTGCTGAGGCAATCAAAGCAACTCTAGAAAAAATTGATATTGAAGGTGTACGTGTAAATGTAGTACGTTCAAGTGCTGGTGCTATTTCTGAATCAGATGTTCTTTTAGCAGCAGCATCTAATTCAATTATCTACGGATTTAATGTTAGACCTATCGCTACTGTAAGATCCAAAGCAGAAGAAGAAGGTGTACAAGTTAGATTACACAATATAATTTATAAAATTGTAGAAGAATTAGAAGATGCTATGAAAGGTATGTTAGATCCAGATATCGTTGAAAGAGTAACTGGACAAGCAGAAGTAAGACAAACTTTCAAAGTAAGTAAAATTGGTACAATTGCTGGATGTTATGTAACTGATGGTTCAATTGTAAGAGATAGTGGTGTTCGTCTAATTAGAGATGGTGTTGTAATCTTTGAAGGTCATTTATCATCACTTAAACGTTTTAAAGATGAAGCTAAAGAAGTTAGTGCTGGATATGAGTGTGGGATAACAATTGAAAACTTTAATGATATCAAAGAAGGAGATATTATTGAGGGATATGTAATGGATGAGGTTGCTAAATACTAATGGCTGTAATGAAAGCAGAACGTTTAGCACAAACGATATTAAAAGAATTATCACACATTATCCAATTCGAACTTAAAGACAATAAAGTAGGATTTGTTACTATTACTGATGTACGTGTTACAAATGATTTATCACAAGCTAAAGTATATGTTAATTTTCTAGGATCAGAGGACCGTGAAAGTGCTGGTTTAAAAGCACTAGAACGTTCTAAAGGTTTTCTAAGAAGTGAGCTTGCTAAAAAGTTAACAATGCGTAAGGTACCTGAATTAATCTTTGTAATTGATGATTCACTTGCTAAAGGTAATCGTATCGAAGAACTATTAAAAGAAATCAAAGACAAATAATAAAAGCCGTTGCTTGAAGCAACGACTTTTTTATTTTCTAGAAATATGAACCTCTATATTACCATCAGCATCATATTTTTCAAAATCATAATCATAAGCTCTATCTAACTTATCATCATCCTCTAAATCCCATATCTTTTTCCATACATCAACTACTGGATATTCACTACTAGTATCAGCTAGGAATACTTGATAATCTAAATTATCAAACTCTAAATATTCATCACAAATATGATCTGTAGTAGCAATCGCTAAAGTATAATCATCTAAGTAGTTACCTTCATACTCATAATATACTCCATAAAGCTCTTTTTCATAGTCTTTTAATATCGTTGTAGCATTACGCCACAAGTTACCAATCTTTTCATTTACATCAGAATCCATATTGTTTACTCTTACTTTATCAACAATATACAATTTCATTTTAACACCCCAATTTCTATAGTTCTCTACTATCCTAACATACAATAAATACATTCCAAATGATAAACACTTTTTCATCATTTGTTTATAGCTTTAATTCATTCTTGATTGTGCTATAATTTATTTAGTGAGGTGATTTTATGCCAGCAATCGCAATGCATCATTTTTATGCATTAGAAGTAGCGAAACGATTAAGTAGCGATTTACAAAAAATAATAGAGGAGAATCAAGCCTTTTATAATATAGGAGCACAAGGACCAGATATCTTCTTTTTCTATAAACCAATCTTACCTAATAAGGTAAATAAATATGGAGTAAAGCTACATCATCAAAATGCGAGCCGACTTTTAAATAATAAGCACATAAATAAAGAAGATATCAATGATCAATTTATTGCTTATTTACTAGGTTATGTAACTCATTTCAGTTTAGATAGTAGTTTTCATCCGATCATTAATCAAGTTTGTCCTAACTTTAATGAGCATATGATATTAGAAAGTGAATTAGAAAGAATAATTATCGCCAAAAATACTAAGAATAAAGATGCTCATCTTTATAAAAGACATCAATTAATTGATATTAATCAAGACTATGGAAAAGTACTTTCACCTTTTTATAGTGAATTACATGCTCATACAATTGATAGAGCTATTAAAGATATGCATAAATATACTCAGTTTTTGTATGCACCTGAAAATAAAAGAAAGAATAAATACAATAAATTCTTTAATATATTTGTTAAAAAGGCTAACTTTAGTAATATGATGATTAGTGAAAATATTAATGATACATATGATAGTACTATTACTTATCTATTAAGTATCTATGAACAAACAATAATCTATGGACAAATACTATGTATGAATTTAATAGAACATTTAAATGATAATATTGAATTAGATAAATCATTTAATAAAGACTTTGAATAAAAGAAGGAAATAATATGATTGAATATGTTGAAGCAAAGAGTATTTTAAGTCGTAATAAAAATAATTATTGGTTTGGTGCTAATTATACAATGAATTTATATAGAGGCTGTCACCATGGTTGTATTTATTGTGATAGTCGCTCTGATGTTTATCAAATTGATAACTTTGATAAAGTTAGAGTAAAAAAAGATGCCTTGATTATTTTAGAAGATGAATTAAAAAGAAAGAGAGTTAAAGGTGTTATAGCAATGGGAGCTATGTCTGATCCCTATAATAGACTAGAGGTAGAAACACAATTAACTAGACAATCATTAGAGTTAATAAATAAGTATGGCTTTGGAGTAGCAATCGCAACTAAGAGTGACTTAGTTTTAAGAGATATAGATATACTTCAAAAGATTTCAGTTCATTCTCCAGTGATAGTTAAGATTACTATTACTTGTGCTAGAGATGAACATGCTAAAGTAATAGAACCAAATGTCTCACTTAGTTCTAAGCGTTTTGAAGCAATTAAAAAATTAAATGAAGCTAATATATATAGTGGTATCTTATTAATGCCAATCCTTCCTAATATAACTGATTCTAAAGAAAATATTTTAGGTATACTAGATAAAGCTAATGAAGCAAATGCGAAGTTTATCATCTTTGCACCTGGAATGACTCAAAGAAGTGGACAACGTGCTTATTATTTAAATGCTTTGAGTGATATCAATCCTAAGTTTTCTATTATGCACCAGAATATGTTTGGTAATCAATATAATTGTTCAATACCTAATGCTAAAGAAATAAGTGGCTTAATTAAATCTAAGGCTAAAGAATATAATATTACATATAGTATGAAAGAAGTTATTAAAGAATATCAAGAGAAATACACATATAAACAACTTAGTCTATTTTAATTGGACTTAATTTAAGGTATAATTACATAAGAGGTGATAATAATGATGGATTTTATAAATCGTATTTTTCCAAGTATAAATTCTGCATATCAAGTTTTTATTTCAATTCTTGATATTTTAATTGTCGCTGGTCTTATTTATGCAATCTTAGTTATTGTAAAAAACAACTCTAAAACATTAAGAATATTAAAAGGTGCAGTTATTGTAGTATTTATTGATATAATTGCTAGTTATATGCAATTAAGAGCCTTACAATCAATTACACAAAACTTAATTAGTTGGGGATTTTTAGTATTTATCATTATCTTCCAACCTGAAATAAGAGTCTTTTTAGAAAAGATTGGGCGAACTACAATGAATCAATATACACTAGCTTCACTTAATATAAAAGAAGAAGAAATAGATGAAATCACAAAAGCTGTTATTGATATGTCTAAAACTAAGACAGGTGCATTAATTACATTTGAAAGAAATGTATCACTTAAAGATTATATTGATAGTGGTGTTAAATTAGATAGTAAGATAAGTACTGAATTACTTTTAACAATCTTTAAAAAGAATACTGCACTTCATGATGGTGCAATTATAATTCAAGAAGATCAAATAGCGTGTGCTTCAACTTATTTTCCACCACCTAGCATCGATGTCTTACAAAGCTTTGGTTCAAGACATCGTGCTGCGATTGGAATAAGTGAGATAACTGATTCAATTACTGTTGTAGTAAGTGAAGAAACTGGAGCAATTAGAATTGTTGAAGCAGGGAAAGCTCACTTTATATATCAAAATGAATTCAAAGAAAAATTAATTCAGTATCTAACTTCACATGATGATACATATGTTGAAGAGGTAGGTGATTTAGATGAGTAATAAAGATAATTTAGATAATCACAATGAAGAACAAAAAAAGCGTCAAAGAATAGCTGAAGCAAGAAAGATTGCTCGTCAATCAGGAGAGATAGTTTCAGATAACTATGTAGCTTTTAGTAAGAAGTTTATTAAGTTATTTAGAGGTTTTAATAGAAGACTTGATTTTATTCTTACTAATTCACTAAGTGCAAAGATTATTTCAATATTCTTAGCAATCTTATTATATTTGAATGTTACAACTGCTGGAGATATTAATGTCTTTGGTGAAAGTAATGCTGGTAAAACAATCTATAATGTACCTGTAAAGGTAATTTATGATAAAAATAAAACGCAAGTAGAAAATTTACCTAATACTGTAGATATTTCTTTAGTTGGTAATATGGATGCGATTAGAAGAACTGAGATGCTTGATCGTCAAGAAGTTATCGCTGATTTAACTAATTTCAAACCAGGTTTAAAACAAAAGGTCTCATTAATGTATTCTGGTGTTGCTGAAGGCGTGGATGTTAAATTCTCACAGCCTACTTATGAAGTTGATATTTATGAAACAAAAGAGAAAAAATTCAACATTATTCCTGAGCTTACGAAAGTTCCTGTTAATAATGAATATGAATATAGTTATATTAGATTAGAACAAAATACAATCACTATTAAAGCAGCGCAGCATACCTTAGATAAGATTGCGACTGTTAAGGTAATGATTGATGTAGCTAATCAAAAAGAAAGCTTTAGCCAAGATGCTAATATCGTGGTATTAGATGAAGATGGAGAAAAAATTCCAATTAGTAATCTAAGTCTTAAATCAGTTAAAGTAAGTGTGAATGTTACTAAGAAACATGCAGCAAAAAAAGAAGAAGAGAAGAAAAAAGAAGACAAGAAAAAATAAGTGAGGACTATAGTTATGGGAAAATATTTTGGAACAGATGGTATTAGAGGAGTAGCAAATGAAGGTTTAAAAGTTGAAACAGCCTTTAAAGTAGGACAATTCCTAGGATATATTTATAAAAATGAAAAGATATTAATTGGTAGTGATACTCGTATCTCAAAAGATATGTTTGAAGCTGCATTATGTGCTGGTATTACAAGTGCTGGTGCTGATGCGTATGTAGTAGGAGTTGTTTCAACTCCAGGAGTTAGTTATCTTATAAAAAATAATACATTTAAAGCTGGTATCATGATTAGTGCTAGTCATAACCCATATTATGATAATGGTATTAAAGTATTCAATGAACGTGGTGAAAAAATCAGTGCTGATTTAGAAGCTGAAATTGAACAATATATTGATGATGAAATTTCAATTGTTATATCAAGAGAAAATATTGGGAAAGTAGTAGATTTCTCGCAACGTGTTGATGAATATTTAGATTACTTAGTTTCTACTAGTAAATATGATATTAGTCAATTCAATGTTATCTTTGATTGTGCTAATGGTTCAGCAAGTGATCTTGCAGGACGTTTATTTGAAAGATTAAATGTTAATGCTCGTATTATTCACAATAAACCAGATGGTTATAATATCAATGTTGAATGTGGTTCAACACATTTAGATAGCTTGATTGCAGAAGTTAAGAAATCAGGTGTCGATTTAGGTATTGCATTTGATGGAGATGCTGATCGTATGTTAGCAGTAGATAGTGAAGGTAATATCATTGATGGTGATTACATCCTATATATTTGTGGAATGTATTTAAAAGATAATAAAAAATTAAATCATAATAAAGTTGTAACAACTGTAATGTCAAATATTGGATTATACAAAGCATTTGATGAAGAGAATATTGAATATGAAAAAACAGCAGTTGGTGATAAATATGTATATGAATGTATGAATAGAGAAAACTATAGTCTTGGTGGAGAACAATCAGGACATATTATCTTTAAAGATTATGCATCAACTGGTGATGGAATGTTAAGTGCTATTCAATTACTAAATGCGATTAAAGATAGTGGTAAAACAGTCGAACAACTTTGTTCTCAAGTAACTATATATCCACAACTTTTAGAAAATGTTAGAGTTGAGGATAAAGATAAAGTATTGAATTCTAAAGTATTAGAAGATGCTGTTAAAAAAGTTGAAGAAGAGCTTCATGGAGATGGAAGAGTATTACTTAGACCATCTGGTACAGAACCATTAATTAGAGTTATGGTTGAAGCAAGTACAAAAGAATTATGTCAAGAAAAGGTAGCTTATCTTGTAAATATAGTCAATGACATAATGTAAAGGAGAGTATAATATGGAAACAATGACAATTATTTGGATTATTATTATCTTTGGATTCCTACTAATTGAAGTAGCTACACCAGGCCTAGTTGCCATTTGTTTTTCAATTGCAGGAGTTGTCTCATTAGTAATGCAATTATTAGACTTTGGACTACTTCCACAATTAGTTGGATATGCAATCGCACTTGGAATATCTTTATATTTCTTATTACCAATTCTAAGACGATTAGCAAAAATCAAGTCTGATGATACAGATCCTATTGCCTTAACTAATTTAGATTTAATTATTGGTACAATTGGTATTGCTTTAAGTGATATTGATTTTATTAATGAAGGTCTAGTTAAAGTTGATGGTAAAGAGTGGACAGCAAAAGTAGAAGAAGATATTATAATTAAAAAAGATACTCGTGTTTTAGTTAAAGAAATAAGTGGTTCAAAAATTATTGTAGAACCAGTAGAAAGAGAGGAAAAGTAGATGTTTGAAAATTTAGGAGGTTTAATTGCAATTGCGATAGTAATTATCGTACTAGCATATCTTGCAACAAGAATTAGAATTGTACAACAAGCTTCATGTATTATCATTGAGCGATTAGGTTCATTCAATCGTGTATGTAATAATGGGATTCATTTCTTTATTCCTTTTATTGATCGTCCAGTTAAAAAGATATCATTAAAAGAGCATGTTATTGATTTTCCACCGCAACCAGTTATCACTAAAGATAATGTTACTATTCAAATTGATACTGTAGTATATTTTCAAATAACTGATCCTAAGTTATATACTTATGGAGTTAATAATCCAATTAATGCTATTGAAAATATTACAGCAACAACTCTTCGTAATATCATTGGTGATTTAGAATTAGATGAGTCTTTAACTTCTCGTGATACTATCAATTCTAGAATGAGATCTATTCTAGATGAGGCAAGTGATCCATGGGGTGTAAAAGTTAATCGTGTTGAGCTTAAAAACATTCTTCCTCCAACTGATATTCAACAAGCAATGGAGAAACAAATGAGAGCTGAACGTGAAAAACGTGAGGCTATCTTAATTGCTGAGGGTAGTAAAGTAAGTCAAATTACTAAAGCCCAAGGGGAAAAAGAAAGTGTTATCTTACGTGCTGAGGCTGCTAAAGAAGCTGCTATTAGACAAGCAGAAGGTCAAGCTGAAGCTATTAGAGTTGTAAATGAAGCTAAGGCTGCTGGTCTTAACTATATTAAATCAGTTAATGCTGATCAAGCAGTACTTAACCTTAGAGCTTTAGAAGCATTTGAAAAAGTTGCTGATGGTAGAGCTACTAAGATTATTGTTCCTTCAGATATTCAAAATATGGCAGGTCTTGCTACTTCATTAACTGAAGTAATTAAAGGACATAATGAGCCAACTAAAGTTGAAGAAGCTATTCAAAAGGTACAAGATGCTCAATAAAGTTATGTTAAAAGTGTAGTTTATCTGCACTTTTTTTTATGTTATATGATAAAATATACAAGAAGGAAAGTGATAAGATGACTTATGTAAATATTATTGGAGCAGGTCTTGCTGGTAGTGAGGCTGCTTATCAATTAGCAAAGCGTGGTATAAAGGTTAAACTATATGAAATGAGACCTAAAAAGATGACTCCTGCACATAGTAGTGGGGATTTTGGTGAACTTGTTTGTTCTAATTCTTTTAGGGGAGATCAACTAATAAATGCTGTAGGAATATTAAAAAGAGAACTAACAATGTTAGATTCAATAGTCTTGAAGGTTGCTAAAAAGCATAGTGTACCTGCAGGGGCAGCCCTTGCAGTTGATAGAGAGTCTTTTGCAAAAGACTTAACTAAAGAAATTAAAGCATTGGATAATGTGGAGATTATTAATGAAGAAGTAACTAAGATACCAGAAGGTTATACAATAATCGCAACTGGTCCTTTAACTTCTGATAGTTTTAGTGAAGCTATTAAAGAGTTTACTCATGAAGATAGTTTATATTTTTATGATGCTGCAGCTCCGATAATTGAAAAAGATTCTATTAATATGGATAAAGCTTATTTTAAATCTAGATATGATAAAGGAGAGGCTTCTTATATTAATTGTCCAATGAATAAAGAAGAATTTGAAGCATGGTATGAAGAGCTTATTAATGCTAAAGTAACAAAGATAAAAGAATTTGAAAAAGAAATATTTTTTGAAGGATGTATGCCTTTTGAAGAAATAGCGCGACGTGGACCACAAACTTTAACTTATGGACCAATGAAACCAGTTGGATTAGGTAGAGAAGATGGAGATAGACCATATGCTGTTGTACAACTAAGACAGGATAATGCAGCAGCATCTTTATATAATATAGTTGGTTTTCAAACACATTTAACTTGGCCAGAACAAGATCACATTATTAAAATGATACCTGGTTTAGAAGACGCAAATATAATAAGATATGGAGTAATGCATCGAAATACATATATTAATGCACCTCGTATCTTAAAAGAGACTTATCAAACTAAAGAAAGAGAAGACTTATTCTTTGCTGGACAAGTATCAGGAACAGAAGGATATGTTGAAAGTATTGCTTCTGGACTTAATGCAGCTTTAAATATGGCACGATTAATTAATAATGAAGAACTACTAGTATTTCCACATGAATCTGCTTTAGGAAGTATTATTCACTATATGACTCATACATCAGTAGATGATTTTCAACCTATGAATGCTAATTTTGGAATTATGAAAGACTTAGGATATCGTGTTAAGAAGAAAGAAAAGAAAGAAGAATATGCTAAAGTTGCACTAAATGCTATGGAAGCATATATTAAAGAACATGGACTTGATTCTTAAAGAGTTTATATCATATCTTAGATATGAACAATTTCTCTTAGAAAATACAATAATCGCATATCAAAAAGATGTTGAAGATTATCTTAAATTCTTTGATAAAACAATAGAAGATATTAATTATTATGATGCTTTAGAATATTTAAGTTATCTACATGATCAACAATTAAGTAGTACTTCGCAAGCACGTAAAATAAGTTGTCTTAAAACTTTTTATAAATTTTTATTAAAAGAAGAATTTATCATAGATAATTTCTTTGACAAAATATCATTACCTAAAAAAGAAGAACATTTAGTATCAGTCTTAGAATATGAAGTGCTAATTGAATTTTTAAATAGCTTTACTAATACAACATTAGATATAAGAAATAAAGCAATCTTTGAACTATTATATGCTAGTGGAATAAGGGTTAGTGAATTAGTTAATATTAAAGTAGATGATATTAATTTTAAGGAGAAAGTAATTAGAGTACTTGGTAAAGGAAATAAAGAAAGATTAGTTTATTTTAATGATATATCTTCTTCTTCCTTAAAAATATATATTGATAAAAGTAGACCGGAACTACTTAAAAATAATACAAGTGAATATCTTTTTATAAATAAGAATGGAACTAATCTTAGCCAACGCGGTGTACAATATGTTTTAAAAGATAAGTGGCAAAAATTTATGCACTATCAAAATATAACTCCTCATCAATTTAGACATACCTATGCAACACATCTATTAGAGAATGGAATGGATTTAAGGGTGTTACAAGAGCTACTGGGACATGAAAACCTATCAACGACTCAAGTATATACTAAAGTTAGTCAAAAGCAGCTACGTAAAGCTATTAGCACTTTAGATGATGATTTGTTTAATGAATAGAGGAGAATAATAATATCAAAGTATTTCTTGAAAAGAATAGCTCAAGAAATAAACCAATTTATTAAATAATAAGAGAGGTGATTACAATGAAGAAGAAAATATTTAAAAGTCCAATGGATGCACTACTAATTCTTCTTGCGATTGTAATCATCTTACTAAGTATCAATAATAATTTAAGGCTCAAAAGAGAGAATAATAAAATTATTCCATATGGACAAGCAGTAAAAGTTGGTAAAAAAGAAATGCGTGTTAGTATTAGTGGCAAAGGTGATAAAACATTAGTCCTAATGAGTGGATACCTAACAGCTTCACCAGTCATTGATTTCTTACCACTAACAAAAGAACTAGAAAAAAACTATAAAGTAGTAGTCATTGAACCACTAGGCTATGGCTTAAGTGATGATACAAGAAAGAAAAGAAAAGTAGAAAACTTAAGCAAAGAGATGCATACAGCATTAGAAAGCCTAAATATAAAGAAGTATACCTTAGTAGGACATTCAATAGCTGGTGTATATGCCCTAGATTACATAGATAGATACCAGAATGAAGTAGAAGGCTTTATTGGAATTGATAGCAGTGTGCCCTCATTAGAAGGCTCAGACAACAATAGAGAAAAAGCATTACGCTTTGCAGCAAGAACAGGACTATATCGTGCAGCAAGCCATGCCGACGAAGATATCTTAAGATATCCGCCAGTCGATGAAAAACTAAAAAAACAATTCAAATATATCTCAATGCGTGATATGGGAGCAAGAGCTAGAAAAAGCGAAGGAAAACTAATGGAAAAAAACTTTGAAAAAGTAGAAAATATCCAGTATAAAAAAGACTTTCCAGTCCTATTCATCCTATCAAAAGAAACAATAAAAGAATATTCTAATTGGATTGAAGTCCATGAAGATATGATTAAAGACCTTAAAAAAGGAAAACTAGTAGTCTATGATGGCCCACACTATTTACATCATACTAAGGCAAAAGAAATCACGAGTGAAATAAAAGATTTTATCACTTACTAGCTAATTATATACATAAAGAATAAAAAATAGAGACATAATAATTAAATAGAACGTGAATATACAAATAGTTTTACATTTAGTTTCTGTTGTAGTATAATACATTCTAAGGTTTATTATAATTGCCATAATACGGTTGGCAAGTCTCTACCCGGTTACCTTAAATAACTGGACTAGTAATACAATTAAACAAAACATTGTTTTGTTTTTTGTGTTATGCAAAAAGAGACATATCATTTTTTGATAGGTCTTTTTTTTATAAAAATATAGGAGGAAAAAGATGAGTAAAATATTAGGAGAAGGATTAACATTCGATGATGTACTATTAGTACCACAATTTTCAAAGGTGGTGCCATTACAAACATCATTAAAAACAAATTTAACAAATAACATTAAACTAAACATACCAATAGTAGCGAGCCCAATGGATACAATCTGTGAAAGCGAAATGGCCATTGCAGTAGCTTGTATGGGTGGAATTGGTATTATACATAAAAACTTAAGTATTGAAGAACAATGCGAAGAAGTACAAAAAGTAAAAAACTATACAGTAAAAGAAACAGATAATGATGCAGCAGTTGATAAAGAAGGAAGATTATATGTTGGGGCTTCAGTATCAATTGGAAGTGACTTTGAAAAAAGAACACTAGGACTATATGAAGCAGGAATTGATTGCATCGTTATTGATTCAGCACATGGACATTCAAAAAATATCTTACTAGCAATTGAATTTGCTCATAAGAATTGCAAAGGATTAGACATTATTGCTGGAAACATTGCAACAAAAGAAGCAGCTATCTCATTAATTGATGCAGGAGTAGACGCTATTAGAGTAGGAATTGGACCAGGATCAATTTGTACAACAAGAGTTATTGCAGGAGTAGGAGTGCCACAAATCACAGCTATTATGGATGTATACGAAGCGTGTGCCTATACAGATGTTAAGATAATTGCTGATGGAGGAATTAAAACCTCAGGAGATGTTTGTAAAGCAATTGGAGCAGGAGCTTCTACAGTAATGCTAGGAAATATGCTTAGTGGAACAACACAAACACCAGGAGAATTAGTTGAAATAGATGGCATTGAATATAAACAATACGTTGGAATGGGATCAATGGCAGCTATGAAAAGAGGAAGCTCAGAAAGATACTTCCAAAATGCCAAAGAACCAAGCAAATTAGTACCTGAAGGAATCGAATCAATGGTTGCTTACAAAGGTGATGTAGAAGATGTTATCTTCCAAATCTGTGGGGGACTTAGAAGTGGACTTGGATATAATGGTGCTAAAAATATAAAAGACCTTACACAAAAAGCTAAGTTCATTAAAATATCTAATAATGGATTAAATGAAAGTCATCCACATTCTTTAAATATCGTTAAAGATGCTCCAAACTATAATGGGAGTAAAAAATAATGGATAAACAATATATATTAGTCTTAGACTATGGAAGCCAATACAATCAATTAATTGTTAGACGTATCAGAGAACTAGGTGTCTATTCAATCCTTGAGCACCATGACTTAGACATTGAAAAATTAAAACAAGATAAAAACCTAAAAGGAATTATTCTTTCAGGCGGACCTAATTCAGTTTATGATGAAGACTCATTCACAATAGACTCAGAAATCTATAATTTGAATGTACCCATTCTAGGACTATGTTATGGTATGCAACTAATCACTCACCAATTAGGTGGAAAAGTTGAAGGAAGCGATAAAAGAGAATTTGGAAAAACTGATATTGATATAATAGAAGATGGTATCTTATTTAAGAATACAAATCCAAAACAAGTAGTATGGATGTCGCATACTGATAAAGTAAACCAACTTCCAGATGGATTCACAAACCTTGCATCATCTTCGAATACCGAATTTGTTGCTTTTGAAAACAAAGAAAAACAAATCTATGGTCTACAATTTCATCCTGAAGTAACACATTCAGAATATGGAAATACAATCTTAGAAAACTTTGTTAAAGAATGTAATGTTCAAGACCATTGGTCAATGGAAGATGTTGTAGATCAATTAGTTCAAAACATTAGAGATGAAGTTAAAGATGATAAAGTACTTCTAGCACTTTCAGGTGGAGTTGATTCTTCAGTTGTTGCATTCTTATTAGAAAAAGCAATCGGTCATAACTTAACATGCGTTTTCGTTGACCATGGACTACTTAGAAAAAATGAATTCGAACAAGTATGCGAAGTATTCAGTAATCTAGATATTGAAATGATCGCAAAACAAGAAGAAGAGTTATTCTTCAATAAATTAAAAGGCGTTACTGAGCCGGAAACTAAACGTAAAATTATTGGTAATACTTTTATTGATGTTTTCGATGATGTTGCTGCATCACTTAAAGATGTTAAATACTT
>JAVWHL010000021.1:0-21708 GCA_036640095.1 Erysipelotrichales bacterium
ATAAGATAAATAATACACTAAATAATACTAAACCTTTTTTTAATGACTTCCCCATTAAATATACCTCCTATTTTTTTTGAAATAAAAATACTAGAATCTCATGGCAGACTCTAGCATAGAAAAATAGTAAGGATATACTTATAATTATATATCTATTCATCCGCGTGAATCATACAATGAAATTAATTATACGAAGTAATCTGACTTAATTAGACAAGCTAATATCACAGTGGCGGGACCGTGTAGGATTTTAACCTACTTCCCTTCTGTATAACTTTATTTTTATTTATATCAATTCTAACATAGTGATTATGGATAAGCAAGAATACATTAATTTAATGCTAAATATTTATTAAGAATATACATTATGTTATAATATATTGGTTAAAGATATAGAGAGGTAGATGTAAATGAGATTAAGAAATAATCCCAATGCTGATAAGATATTAAATGAATCAAATCTTGTGATAAAAGAGGCAAGTGAGAGTTATTTTGTTAATAATAATCCTATTCATATTGAAATTGGAATGGGAAAAGGGGATTTTATTGTTGGGATGGCTAAACAGAATCCTAATGTAAATTATATTGGTATTGAAAAATTTAGTACTGTAATGGCTGTAGGTCTTGCTAAAATAGAGGAAGATAAACTTGATAATGTTAAGTTAATGAATATAGATGCTGCTGATTTAGAAGAGTATTTTAAAGCTAATAGTATTGATTGTATCTATCTTAATTTTAGTGATCCTTGGCCAAAAACAAGACATCACAAAAGAAGGTTGTCTTATCATACTTTTTTAGAAAGATATGAAAAGATTTTAGTAAGTAAAGGAAGTATTAAACAAAAAACGGATAACCAGGGATTATTTGAGGCATCATTAATCTCTTATAATCAATATGGAATGAACTTTGATTTTGTAAGTGTGGATTTACACAATAACGAACTTAGTAAAGATAATGTTATGAGTGAATATGAAAGAAAATTTAGTGAGTTAGGTCAACCTATCTATAGTGCTCACGTTAGTTTTAAAGGAGATAAATAATATGAAATATAATGCATTTTATGTAGATGGTAATCTTTTAATTAGAATTGCACCTAAAGATACAACAACATATAAAAAAGAAGGTAATGTTGTAGCTTTATATAATGGGGAAGAATTAGTAGGATATAATCTATTAGAATATAATGATAATAGTTTAAAAGCTGGTAAAGTTAAATTAAATGAAGAACTGCATAATAAGGTTAATGAGATAATAAAAGAAAAAGGGTTTGAACAACTTGAACTTGAATTAAAAGAATACTTTAGTGTTGGTTATGTAGAGTCTATTGAAAAGCATCCAGATAGTAATAAATTAAGTATTACACAAGTAGATTTAGGTGATGAGAAAGTTCAAATAGTATGTGGTGCATCAAATGTAGATGCTGGTCAAAAAGTAGTAGTTGCCCGTGTAGGTGCTATTATGAAAGATGGAACTTGGATTTTAAAGGGGAAATTATTAAAAGTTGATAGTTTTGGAATGATTTGTTCTGCAAGAGAATTAGGTTTAGAACAAACATATGATGGTATTTTAGTATTAGATGATAGTTATGAAGTAGGGGCGGATTTTATTGTTTAAAATAGGTGATATTGAATTAAAGTCAAAAGTTATAGTAGCACCAATGGCAGGGGTAAGTAATTATCCTTTTCGTCGCGTTCTTTCTAAGTACTTTGATGGTTTAATATGTGCTGAAATGGTAAGTGATAAAGCTCTTTGTTATAAGAATGAAAAGACATTGAAGATGGTTGAAGTGCATCCAGATGAATCAATGATCTCAATGCAAATATTTGGTAGTGATGTTGAAACAATGGTTGAGGCGGCTAAATTTATTGATGAGAATAGTAATTGTACTTTTATTGATATAAATATGGGATGTCCCGTTAAGAAAGTATTAAAAGCAGGTGCTGGTTCTGAGCTGTTAAAGCATCCAGATAAAGTTAGAGATATTGTTTCAAGTGTTGTTAAGGCAGTAAATAAACCTGTAACTGTTAAAATTAGAATGGGCTTTGATATTGATTCAATTAATTATTTAGAAATAGGTAAAATAATTGAAGAGGCCGGTGCTAGTGCAATTACTTTACATGGTCGTACTAGATCTCAAATGTATGAGGGTAAAGCCGATTGGCAATGTATTGCGAATTTGAAAGAAGCCTTATCTATTCCAGTAATTGGAAATGGAGATATTAAAAGTATTGAAGATGCTTTAGAGATGTTAGAGACAACTAATTGTGATGGAATAATGATAGGTAGAGGAATGATGGGAAATCCTTGGCTTGCTTATGAAATAGATTATTATTTAAAAACAGGTCAAAGAGTAGAGGAAATACCCATAAAAGCAAGAATAGAACAAGCCTTAGAACACCTAGATTTACTAGTTAAAGAATATGGTGAAAAGAATGGTGTAGCTCAAATGAGATCACATGGTTCTTGGTATTTAAAGGGATTGAGTGGAAGTGCTAGAGCGCGTCAAGAGTTAAATAAGGCAACTAGTAGTGAAGAAATGCAAGAGGTATTTAAAGCATTTGAAGAATATTTGAGTATAGAGTAGTATTCGTATAGAATACTACTTTCTAATTTTAAACAAAAAATCAATATCCAAATAAGCTATAATATTTATTTAGATAGAAATATAGGAGTGAGATCATGAGTATACTTATAGGTAAGTTGGCTATTTTTATAAGCCGCATGTTAGGAAATAGAGGTACTGATGTAGGGGGAAGAGTTGCACTACGCTTTAATAAGAAAGTTTTTTCTAAACTAGCAAAGAATATTGATACAGTTATTTTAGTTACAGGAACAAATGGTAAAAGTACAATCACAAATGTTTTAGCATCAATCTTAGATAGTAGTGAATACAATACAATTGATAATAGAACAGGGGCAAATATGTATACTGGAATCTTATCTGCGATGGTTGAAAAGTATAAATTCTTTGGTAATAAGACAATAAAATATGCTGTCTTTGAAGTGGATGAAGGTAATGTTCCTAAAGTTTTAGCTGAATTTGATGATGCATTTTTAGTGGTAAATAACTTTTTCCAAGATCAATTAGATAGATATTTAGATATTAGTACATTAGTTGAAAAAATAGATAATGCAATAAAAGAAGATACAAAGTTAGTATTAAATGTGGATGATCCTTATTGTATGACTTTTTCTAAGTATAACTATGTTGGATTTGGATTAGATAAAAAAATTGGATCTTTAAGTGAAGATGCTAGTAGTGTAGAGTGTCCTCAATGCAAAGAAACATTAAACTATATTCATAATTATTATGCTCATTTAGGCCAATATAAATGTCAGTGTGGCTTTGAACATCAAGAGCCAAAGTATACTTTAGAAGAAATAAATAATGGTTCAATTATTGTTGATGATGTTGAATATATTCATCATTTAAAAGGACAATATAATACATATAATTTACTAGCTGCAATTAGTGTTGCTCAAGAAGCTGGCTTGAAAAAGAGTTTAATTCAAGAAGGTTTAAAAAACTATCACTCACAAGATGGGCGTATGCAAGAATTTGATATTAATGGAAGTAGAGTATATTTAAATCTAGTTAAAAATCCAGCAGGAATGAATATGACATTACAAGAAGTGCCATCTTTAAATATTAAAAATATCGCAATTATTCTTAATGATTATGATGGTGATGGAAATGATGTTTCATGGATTTGGGATGTGGATTTTGAAAGTTTACTAGACTTAGATATTGATAATTATTTTGTTTCTGGAACAAGAGCTTATGATATGGCGATAAGACTTCAAGCAATGGGAGTAGCAAGTAATGATATTATTGTTAATAATTTATTTGCATCACTAAGCGATATTGTGTGTAGTAAAGATGCAATAATTGTTAGTTCATATACTTCATTAAATGATGCTAAAAATGAACTAATAAAAAAGGAGGCTAAATAATGGAATATCATATTTATTATATTTTAAATGATTTACTTAACTTATATAGTGATAGTGGAAATGTAAAAATAATGGAAGCATATGCTAAAGAATTAGACTTAGAACCTATAGTTCATTACATTGATGATATAAAAGATATTGACTTTAAGAAAGCCGATTTTATGATGATTGGTGGCGGTAATGATAATCAAACATTACAAGCAGTTGAAATATTAAAACCAATAAAAAAAGAGCTCAAAGAAGCCGTTGAAAATGGTTTATCTTTACTTGCTATAAATTCAGGATATGAGATGCTAGGTCAATCAAGTACTTATGAAGATAAAGTTGAAATGTTAGGTGTATTTGATTATGAAACAATAAAATTAGAAGAACGTGTTGTAGGTAATACTGTTTTAGATAGTGATAGCTTTGATTTAATAATTGGTTTTAGTAACCATGCAAATCAAATTAAGCATAGTGGAGTTTATTTAGGAAAAGTAATTGCTAAACAAGAAGATACATTAAGTTCAACTAAAGAAGGCTTTATCTATAAGAATGTAATTGCCACTAATCTTCATGGTCCTCTTTTAGTTAAGAATCCAGATTTAGTAAAATTCTTCTTTAATAATTTTGCACAACAAAAAGAAATAGAATTATCATTTGATAAAATTGATTTTACATTTGAAAATAAAGCAAGAGATGTCTTATTAAAGAGATTTATTTAGAGATAGATAATAGGTTTAAACGCGAATTTATGGTATAATTAATAAAGTCATATTTAGTATTGGAGGAATTTATAATGTCAAGAGTAGAGCGTCATAAAAAACGTCGTGAAGGTGAAATCACTGGAATTGGCAAAGCAGTTGAAGAAGAGCTTAATTTAGATGAAGGTTTTGATATTAATCCTATAATAAATAAGCCTAAAGAAGAGGAGGCTCGTCGTCAAAAAACGTACGAAGTACCTACTTTTGTTGGGCAAATGAAAAGTAATGATGATATTAAAGTTAGTACTAATGGAAGAAAAGAACTATTTGATATAGAAGAAGCATTTAATCAGCTTCGTAGTGAAAATAAAGATTATGATCATGATACACAGCTAGAAATAATGACTGAATTATTTAGTAGTGAAGGTGAAGATTATAAAGAAGCAGCTGATTTTAGTATTGATGGTGATACTAATAAAATAATGATTACTAAAGAAGACTTAGAAAAAATATTAGACCATCGTGAAAAGAAAATGAAAGCTAAAAATAAGAAAGCTTCACTAAAAAGAAAAGTTACTAAACCAGTAATAAGTGAAGTCGTTGAAGAAGATACTGAACCCTTTTTAAAAGAAGAACTAGGTATTAATGAGTTTGTTAAAATTGAACAAGAAGATTTAATAAAAAATAGAATTCCAAAAGATGCTCTATCTAATAATGGAAATAGTTTAGATGATTTTAAATTAAAAAAAGATAAACTAAGTATTGCATTAATAATAATTGTAGTAATTCTTGCGATTATACTTGGGGTCCTAGTCTTTAAATTCATAACAAATTAGGGGGTAAAAAATGGAAAAAGAAATAATTGCAATCGATGGACCTGCTGCTAGTGGTAAATCAACAGTAGCAAAACAGGTTGCACAAAAATTAGGATATAAATATATAGACTCTGGAGCAATGTATCGCTGTTTAACATTATATGCACTAGATAATAATATTGAGATAAATAGTATCGTAGATTATTTAAGTGAAATAAAAATAGAATTTGGAAATAATCTTGAAGTTTTTATGAATGATATTGATGTGAGTAATGATATTAGAAGTCTAAGAGTAACAAAGAATGTTGCTAAGTTAGCAGCTATTAAAGAAGTTAGAGAATATTTAGTAGCGATGCAACAAGGATATGGTGTAGATAAAGGTATTGTTATGGATGGACGCGATATTGGAAGTGTCGTCTTTAAAGATGCAAAAGTTAAGATTTACCAAATCGCTAGCGTTGAAGCTAGAGCGCAACGTCGCTATGAAGAAGATAAGCGTCAAGGTAGACTATCAAGTTTAGAAGAAATTAAGGCAGATATTGAACAACGTGATTATGAAGATATTAATAGAGAAGTTACACCTTTAGTTAAGGCTGAAGATGCAGTGGAACTAGATACTTCAAATATGAGTGTTGCTCAAAGTGTAGATGCTGTAATAGAAATATTTAATGAGAAGGTGAAATAGATGGTAAATGGTGTAGTAGCAATCGTAGGAAAACCAAACGTTGGTAAATCAATGCTTTTTAATCGTATTGTTGGAGAACGTGTTAGTATTGTAGAAGATTCAGCAGGTGTAACTAGAGATCGTTTATATGAAAAGGCATCTTGGCTTACTAGAGATTTTAGATTAATAGATACAGGTGGAATTGAACTTAGTGATGCACCATTTATTGAAGAAATAAAAGCTCAAGCAATGATTGCAATCGAGGAAGCTGATGTAATTATTTATGTAGGAGATGGACAAGTCGGTCTAACTAAAGATGATGAGTATGTCGCTCGTCTTTTACAAAAATCAAATAAACCAGTAGTTCTTGCTGTAAATAAAGTTGATAATGTAGAAATGAAAAATAATATTTACGAATTTTATAATTTAGGGTTAGGTGATCCTATTGCATTATCAGTTAGTCATGGTATTGGAATTGGAGACTTACTAGATAGAGTCTTAGATTTATTACCAGAAAAAGAAGAAAAAGTAAAAGATGGAACAATATGTTTCTCTTTAATTGGACGTCCAAATGTAGGTAAATCAAGCTTAACTAATACAATTGTTAATGATAATCGTGTTATTGTTTCTAATGTTCCTGGAACTACTAGAGATGCTGTTAATATTACTTTTACTAAAGATAAACAGGATTATGAAATAGTTGATACTGCGGGAATGAAAAAACGTGGTAAAATTTATGAATCAGTTGATAAATATGCATTACTTAGAGCATTAAGTGCAATTGAAAAATCTGATATTGTCTGTTTAGTAATCGATGCAGATGCTGGTGTTCAAGAACAAGATAAACATGTTGCAGGTTATGCATATGAGCAACATAAACCAATTATTGTGATTGTTAATAAATGGGATTTAATTGATAAGGAAACAAATAGTATGAAAAAATTTGAAGATAAAATAAGAGAAGAATTTAAATTCTTAGCTTATGCAAATATATGTTTTGTTTCAGCATTAGAAAATAAACGTATTCAAACTATCTTTGAAGCGATAGATAAAACAAATGAAAATATGCATAGAAGAGTTAGTACTTCTGTATTAAATGATATTGTAAGTGATGCGCAAACAATGAATCAGCCTCCTATCTTTAATAGTGGTAGAGTTCGTATTTATTATGCATCTCAAGTAGCAGTTGCTCCGCCAACATTTGTGTTGTTTGTAAATGATTTAAAACATATGCATTTTAGTTATCAAAGATATATAGAAAACCAATTGCGTGATTCTTTTGACTTTGAAGGAACTCCAATAAAAATATTATTAAGAAATAGGGTGTAAATGTGAAAGTAGCAGTTATAGGTACAGGTAGTTGGGGAACGGCTTTAGCTCAAGTGCTTGCCGATAATGGTAATGAGGTATTAATGTATGGTGTTGATAAAAAACAAGTGGATGATATTAATAATGGATACAACCATGACTTTTTTGAAGGTTTAAAACTAAATGACAAATTAAAAGCTACAAGTGATTTATCTTTAGCTTTAGATGGGGCAAAAGTTATATTATTAGCTGTTCCAACAAAAGTAACTTCTTTAGTATTAAAAGATATTAAGCCATTACTAAATAAAGATGAAAAAATATACTTTGTAAATGCGTCAAAAGGTTTCGATCCAAACACTAATGATCGTATGTCAAATACAATTAGAGTTGAAATACCAGAAGAGTATCGCTATGAAGTCGCATCTATTATAGGTCCAAGTCATGCTGAAGAAGTAATCTTAAGAATGCATACTACAATTGCTAGTGTTAGTTTAGATGAAGATGTTGCTATTTTCATTCAAGAACTATTCTCAAATGAATATATAAGATTATATACATTAAATGATGAAGTAGGTGCTGAATATGGCGTTGCAATTAAGAATGTGTTAGCGTTGTGTAGTGGTATTGTCTTTGGTATAGGTTTGGGGGATAATACAAGAGCAGCACTTTTAACTAGAGGACTTCAAGAAATGATAAGATACGGTACATCAAAGGGTGGACGTGTTGATACATATTTAGGTTTAACTGGAATTGGAGATTTAATTGTTACAGCAACTTCTCCTCATTCTAGAAACTTCCAAGCTGGTAAAAAAATTGGTGAGGAAAATAGTTCAGCTTCAATTATGGCAGATAAGAAGACAACTATTGAAGGTGTAAGAACGTGTAAAGTTATTCATGATGATGCTCAAGAAAATAATATTGAATTACCAATTATAAATGAATGTTATAAAGTTCTATATGAAGATGGTAATCCAAAAGAAGCAATCACTCGTTTAATGTCACGAGAACTTAAATCAGAAAGGTAGTGATTTAATATGATAGCTCCAGAATTCTACGTAGGTGGATTTAATGGTATTAGTTTAATATTAATCATTGTTCCAATTATTCTTGTCTTTATAGTACAAGGAATGTTAAATGGAAATTACAACAAATATTCAAAAATAAGAAATAGTCGTGGTTTAACAGGATATCAAGTTGCACGCATGATTTTAGATAGTAAAGGACTTCATAATGTTGAAATTTTACAAGGTCGTGGTCAATTATCAGACTATTTTGATCCAACAAAAAATATTATAAAATTATCTCCGGATGTTTATAATGGTGATTCAATTGCTTCTTTAGCAGTTGCAGCACATGAAGTTGGACATGCAATACAATATGCAACTAAGTATCCAGTAATTGGTCTTAGAAATAAGATATTGCCATTAGCTATGGCTTCTCAAAATTTAGCTTGGGCAGCAATTTTTATGGGATTAATTTTTGGTAAAGGGAATTATACTCTACTATATATTGGTATTGGTATGTTATGTGTAATGATGTTATTTCAAGTAGTAACACTTCCTTTAGAGTTTAATGCATCATCACGTGCACTTAAAATTTTAGAAGAAGATCATTATTTAACTTATGAAGAAGTACCTAAAGCTAAACGTATGCTTAATTCAGCTGCAATGACTTATGTAGTAGCTGTTATAACAACGTTAGCACAAGTAATAAGACTTGTACTAATAACACAACAAAGAAACTAGCCTATAAAGGCTTTTCTTTTTGATTGGAGATTAAATATGAAAAAAACAAAACTAGATAAGATATTTACTATTGGATTATTCGCTGTAGGAATTGGTATTATAATATATCACTTTGCAACATACTTTAGTACAGGTAGGCATTATAGTATGGTGCTTGGTTTACAAATGATTCTAGGATTAGTTGTAATTATAGTTCCTCAATTAGTTTATAAGATATTTAAAATAGAAATGGCTCCTTTATTAAGATATCTATATTGGACATTTATCTTCTTTGCAGTATTTATTGGAACAGGATTAGAAATGTATGGAAAGATATTTTTATGGGATAAATTATTACATTTAACATCGGCAATGTTACTTTGTTCAGTAGGTTATGCTTTGATTGGATATTTTATTAGTGAAGAGGTAGTAAATAAAATTAATCCAATCATAATTACGATTTTTGCTTTTATGTTTGCAGTAGCAGTTGGGGCATTCTGGGAGATGTATGAGTTTACTGGTGATGGCTTCTTTAATCTTAATATGCAACGCTATATGAAAGCAGGAGTACCATTTATAGGAAGAGTTGCATTATATGATACAATGAGTGATATGTTTGTTAATACATTAGGAGCATTAATCTATGCAATAGTGATACATCTGAAGTTAAGAAAAGAGCCAGAAGTATTATTAGAAATAGCTTTTAAAAAAGATAAAAAATAATTAAATTGGTATAATTATTATTTAAAAAATGATATAATATAAAAGTTAATTAAATATATAAGAAAACACAGTAATGAATTGACAATAACAGTTAATATGGGTTATAATAATTTAGACACGTGAGTGTCATTTTGTAGCCCCGGAAACTACAAAATGATTTTAGGAGGAATTCAAATGCGTCAAACTACAATGGCAAATGCTAACACAGTTGAATGCAAATGGTTTGTTGTTGATGCAACAGGCTTAACGTTAGGTCGTTTAGCTTCACAAGTTGCAGCTATCTTAAGAGGTAAACACAAACCGACATATACACCACATGTTGATTGCGGTGATTATGTAATTATTACAAATGCAGATAAAATAGTTTTAACAGGTAATAAAGTTGAGGATAAAATGTACTATAACCATTCAAGACATATTGGTGGTTTAAGAACTAGATCAGCAAAAACTATGATTGAAAAATATCCAATTGAATTAATGGAAAGAACTATTAAAGGAATGCTACCAAACAATTCTTTAGGGCGTAAACAAGGTAAGAAATTATTTGTTTATGTAGATGATAATCATCCACATGCAGCGCAACAACCAAAAGAATTAGTTATTAAAGCATAGAAAGGAAGATTAGAAAATGTCAAACGTACAATACAGAGGTACTGGACGCCGTAAAAGTTCAGTTGCACGAGTTATTTTAGTGCCAGGTAATGGTAATGTTACTGTTAATGGTAAAGATGTTAGAGAATATCTTCCATTCGAAACTTTTGTAAGTGATCTTATGCAACCTTTAGCAATTACAAATACTCAAGATAAATTTGATGTAGTTGTAAATGTATTTGGTGGTGGATTCTCTGGTCAAACTGGAGCTATCCGTTTAGGTATTGCAAGAGCTTTATTAGAAGCAAGTGCAGATTACCGTCCTGCTTTAAAAGCAGCTGGTATGGTAACAAGAGATGCTCGTGTTAAAGAACGTAAAAAATACGGTCTTAAAGGAGCAAGACGTGCACCACAATTCTCAAAACGTTAATTTTATTTGTAACTTATCCTTTTTACAAGGATGTAAGGCATCAGCTTAGCTGGTGTCTTTTTTGTTGATTAGATATATATGCACTCAAAAAAAGAAGTGATTCTACTCACTTCCTTAAAATTATTTATTGACTATATCTTTTATTACTTTCATATCTAATTTAAAGTTCTCATTATTCTTTAAAAAATTATTCCATTTATCTTCATTTATTATATTATTTTTTATTGCACTAATTAATTCATTATCTTCAATATAATAATCATTAGGTAAATCACTATCAATATTAATATAAAAACCTCTTAAGTTATCTTTATAATTAGATAAATCAGGCATATAGAAATAAATTGGTCGTTGCATTATTGCATAATCAAAATATAAAGAAGAATAATCAGTAATTAATAAATCTGATATTAAAAATAAAGCTGTTAGATCTTGATATGCAGCAACATTAATAATATTCTTATTATTGAAGTTGATATCATTTTTAATTAAATAATGAGGTCTATATAAGACAATGTAATCTTCACCTAACTCTTTTACTAGATTATCTAAATCTAAAATGAAATCAGATGTAAAACCATGTAAGTTCATAGCATCATCTCTCCATGTTGGAGCATAAAGAATTACTTTTTTCGATTGTTCAATACCTAATTCTTGTTTAATTAATTCAATATTGTTATCTTGATATAACTTATAGTTTCGAGGATACCCAATATCTATGAATTGATTATCATTTAATTTGAATGCTGATTTTAATTTATCTTTACAATATGGACTAACCCCAATAAAGTAATCCGCTTTCTTTCCTTCATCAATATATGATTGTACCATTTGTTGATAAGTCTGTTTTGAACGATAGAATCTCTGATTCTCATTGATAATGTCGCACCCTAATCTTTTTAAAGGTATACCATGCCATGTTTGAATAAATGTTGTGTCTTTATCTTTGATAAAATATGGAGGAGTTTTAAAATTAAATATCCATGTTTTTGCTTTCTTTAAATAAAAATAATGTTTAAAAGAATTATATTTTACTGCAATATGTTGTGGATATTCTTTATTAAAGTTTTCAATATCGATTTTATTTTTAAATGAATAAACTAATATATAATCTTCATTAACTAAATAATCAAAAATAGCTTTAGGACTATCATTAAATTTATCACCACTAAAAGATGAAAACATAATGTATTTTTTACTTGGTTTTGTAAATAAACCAGCAATAAACCCTATAATATAATAATATGTATTTCTTAGAGTTGCACTTACTCTTATAAGTATTAATTTCATTTTATCACCAAATCTATTATATCATATTATATTAAAAAATATGTTACAATAGTGAAGCGAGGTGGAAATATAGTGAAAAGTAAAAATCATTTAAGAGTATTTTTAATTCTACATCTATTAATATATGCAATATATAATTTAGGACATCCAGTTACACCAGAATATATAAAAGAGATCAATGCACCAATGTATATGACCGGAGTTTTACTAGGAGTAATGGCGTTGGCGCAGTTTAGTTTTGCTCCTTTGTGGGGGCAAATTTCTGATGTATTTGGACGCAAGATTGCATATATAGGACCATTAGGATATGTAATAGGACAACTTGGTTTTGTCTTTTTAAGCACGCCTTCTCTACTTATCTTCTTTCGTTTCTTTTCGGGAGCTTTTGCGATAATCACTACAACGGTTCACTTTGCTTATATTTCAGATAAAGCAAAGCCAAAAGAAGTTAGTAAGTATCTAGGTTATGCGTCCTTATTATTACCTATTGGAGTATTTTTAGGTTATACAGTAGGTGGTTATTTAGGAGATATAATAAGTCCAAGAATGACTTTCTTAGTTCAAGCTATCGCTAGTTTAATACTTGCAATTATTTTATATTTCTTTATTGATAGTCCAAGTAAAGAAGGGGCATCATTAAAGAAAATAAAATGGAATATTCTAAAAGAGGATTTTCAAATATTGAAGAGAAATAATGATACACCTTTAAAATATATACTAGCAATAACTTTCTTAAATATTATCTCTTTTCAATTAACTATTTCACAAGCAGCAGTTATTTTAAGTAATGGTTTTGATAAGACAACCTCATTTGTAGGTTTGTATGTTGCATTATTTAATTTATTTGCTGGTTTACTTAGTTTTATTGTTCAAGCAAAAGTTGTCGCTAAGACAAAAAGAAAGGCAAAAATACTTCCTTACTTATCGCTATTCTCCATTGTTTGTAGTATAATTATACTAATAGGAGTAAATATATCGTTAGAGTTAATGTGGATAGGAATGATGATGTCTACAATATTAAATACTGCTTTTATAGCACTCATTCAAGATATAATTACTAAAATAGATAAGCATAATGAAAAAGGTGCTTTAATTGGACTAAATCAAGCGGTTCAATCATTAGGTGTATTCTGTGGTACATTTAGTGCTGGAATGCTTGTTTCTAATAATATAGCTTATCCAATGATGATGGGAGCTTTATTATTTGTCTTAACATTATTATTGAATGTTAAGGTAAACCCACATTTTAAAAACATTTAAGGAGGTAAAAGATGCGAAAGAAAATAACTGTTCTGATTATATTTGTACTTGCGATTTGTTCAATAAATATTGAGGCAAAAACTAGTAAAACAAAAAAGAAAAATATATATAATGCTAAATATAATACAGCATCTCGTTATCAAAAATTAGATGTTTATTATCCAAAAGAGATTAATGCAAATGGAAATAATAAAGTAGTTCTATTTATTCATGGTGGATCTTATGCAGGTGGAGATAAAAGAGATTATTATCAAAAAAACAGTAAATATTTTAATGATGCTGGAATAGTCTATATAAGCATGAACTATCGAAGAAGTGGAGTGAAAAAATATCCTGGGGCTATAGATGATACAAAGACAGCAATTAGATATTTAAAAGCTCACAGCAAAAGATTAAAGATTAATCCTAATAAAATAGTGTTAATGGGGCATTCAGCAGGAGCTAATTTAGGTTCAATTGTAGCTTCAACACCTAAGGTTAAAAGCTTTGGTAAAGAAAAAGTAAGATATAAGAAATATAGTAATTATGTAGCTGGTTATATTGGTGTAGCTGGTTATTATAATACTAATGATTTTCTTAAAAAACCGATGAAAACAAATTCAAAGCAGAGAACTAGAATTAAAAGATATTATTATAGTAAAAATAAAAAGGTCTATAAAAATAACTTAGTTAAAGGTAATGCGAGTAGATATGCTAAGGGCATTAAGGTTCCTAGTTTACTTATAAGTGGTAAGCAAGATAAAACTATAAGTTATAAGCAAACGCAAAAATATTGTGCGACTTTAAAAAAGAACAAGAAATACGCAACATGTTATTACAAGGATAATAGTGGACATTCATTAGGCTATTATCAAAACGAAGATGATTTTAAAGTTATGATTGATTATGTAAAAAGAAGATAAACTTAATATTAAAGAATTACTAAACAATAAGTAATTCTTTTTTATTACAAGTATATTAAATAAATAATTGTCTTAGTAATAAATTGTTTTTTCACTAAAAATAATCTATTAGTAATTAAAAGAAGATACAACAAAAAAACTTTTTAATACAATTGATAATAATTATAAAAAGTGGTATTATATATATGCTAGCAATAGAAGACTTCGAACCAGGTCAGGACTGGAAAGTAGCAGCCTTAAGAATAATCTTCTATGTGCTAGTTTTTTTGAAAGGTTTTGTAGTTATGAATGATAAAGACTATATGAAATTAGCTTTAGAAGAAGCATATAAAGCATATGATTTAAATGAAGTTCCTGTGGGAGCTATTCTTGTGCTTGATGATAATGTAATTAGTAAATCGCATAATACAAATAATCTTAATAATAATGCTTTACAACATGCTGAAATAAATGTTATTAATGATGCCTGTCAAAAGTTAAAAAGAAAAACATTAGAAGATGCAACATTATATGTAACCTTAGAGCCATGTATGATGTGCTTAGGAGCTATAAAGAATGCTAGAATACATAAAGTGTGCTTTGGTACCTTTGATTTAAAAGAAGGTGCTTTAATAAGTAATCAATTTTATAAAGATGATAAAAAAATACATTGGGTACCTAATGTATTAAAAGATGAATGCAAAGAAGTTTTAGTATCTTTTTTTAAAAAAATGAGAGAGGAGTGAGTCTAGTGTACCAATCAATATATAGAAAATACAGACCACAAACCTTTTTAGAAATATATGGGCAGGATGCAATATCTAAGACGTTGACTAACGCCTTAATTAACGATAGAGTTGCTCATGCCTATTTATTTTCTGGACCAAGGGGAACAGGAAAAACATCAACAGCAAAGCTTTTAGCAAAAGCTTTGAACTGTACTAATATTGTTGATGGTAAAATCTGTGATGAATGTGAAAATTGTAAAATGGTTAAAGAAAATAATCATCCAGATGTTATTGAAATAGATGCTGCAAGTAATAATGGTGTTGATGAAGTTCGTGATTTAATAGATAAAGTAAAGTATGCACCAATTAAAGGTCGTAAGAAAGTCTATATAATAGATGAGGTTCATATGATGACACAAGGAGCATTTAATGCCTTACTTAAAACATTAGAAGAACCACCAGAACATGTAGTATTCATACTAGCAACTACTGAACAACATAAAGTATTACCAACAATTAAATCACGTTGTCAAAAGTTTGTTTTTAAAAAGATTAGTGATAAAGATATTGTTGCTTGTATGAAAAATGTATTAGCTCAAGAAGAAGTTCCATTTGAAGAAGGATCACTTGAACTAATAGCTTCACTATGTGATGGTGGAATGAGAGATGCTCTTGGAATGTTAGAACAAGTAATGATATTTAGTAATAATAATATTAATATCGATACTGTAAATGATGCATTAGATTTAGTTTCTTCTAAGAGAATAGATGAACTATTTAACATCATTCTTAGTAAAGATTTGAAACAAAGCTTAGATTATATAAATGAACTATCTCAAGAAAGTGTAGACTATAAACAAGTAATCGATAATTTAATAACTATGAGTACTAATAGATTAATAGATAATAAAGTAAATAAGATTAATAATGAAGAAAATAATTTCTTATTGAATCTTATAGAAGTATTAGATGATTCATTAGAAAGATTAAAATTTGATAATAGTAAAAAGTTATACTTAGATTTAGCACTAATAAAAGCAATTAATTTCAAAGGAAATAATTTTGCACAAGCAACAAATGAAGCTGTTGTGCAACAACCTCAAATAAAACAAGAGGCAAAAGTTGAAGTTGCACCAAGTGCAATGGTTAATCAGACCCCAGAGCCAACACTTTTAGAACCTGAGATTCAACCAACTATGAACTTAGAAGAAACGGTTGTAGAAGATATAAACGAAAAAATAGTTGAAGAAGTAAAAGAAACTTCTAAAGCAGAAGAAAATGAAATCATTGAAGTAGAAAATTTAATAGATGAAGATGAATTGATGAACGTTTTAGTTCAAGCTAAAAGAGATTGCTTGAATGATGTAAAAGAAAAATGGTCATCTTTAGAAAAATATTTAATGAATGTAAATACACGTAAAAATGCAGGTCTATTGATTGAAGCAACACCAATAGCGGCTTCACAAGATGCTATGATTGTTATGTGTGATAATCAGAGTAATGTTCAATTGATTAATGATAGTTCTAATATTAGTTCAATTTCTAATTTCCTTAGTGAAATGTTTCAAGATCCAAAGTTCTGCTTTGCGATTGAGAGAAATGATTGGATTAATTTAAAAGAAAAATATGTCAAATTAAGACAAGTAAACCAACTACCAAAAGCTCGATCAACACTGCAAGATATTACCTTTAAAAAAGAGGAAGAAGAAAAAGTAGTAGAACAAGATGAGTTATTAGTATTTGGTAAGAAACATTTCAAAGAAAAATTAGTAGTAAAAAGAGAGGACGATAATAATGGATATTAATAAAATGATGCAACAAGCACAACAAATGCAAGCAAAAGTAATGAAAGAACAAGCTAAATTAGAGGCTAAAGAATATGAATATGATGTAAATCAAGCTATTAAAGTGGTAGTTAATGGAGCTAAAGAAGTTAAAAGCATCGATATTGATGAAGACTTACTAGAAGCAGATAGTAAAGAAATGCTAGAAGATATGATTGTAGTAGCATTAAATGGAGTTTTTAGTGAAGTAGATAAAGAAACAGAAGCAGTTATGTCTAAAGCTACAGGGAATATGAAAATTCCAGGAATGTAAAAAATGGAATATCCTAAATATGTAAATGATCTTATTGAATCATTAAAAAACTTTCCAGGTATTGGAACTAAATCAGCTACTCGTATGGCATTTCAAATGTTAGATATGTCCGAGGAAATGATTGCACAAATTAATGATTCAATAGCTCATATTAATGAAATAAAATATTGTAAAGTATGTCATAACTTAAGTGAAAATGATATATGCAGTATTTGTGGTGATGACCAAAGAGACCATCGTCAAATATGTGTTGTCTCAAACTTTAAAGACATATATGCAATAGAAAAAATGAATGATTATAAAGGTGTTTATCATGTCTTGGATGGTGATATTGCTATTAATAAGGGGATAACACCTGACAAATTAAATATTACAAGTTTATTAAAGCGCGTTGCAGGCGATGTTGAAGAAATCATTATAGCTACTAATCCGACAATTGAAGGAGAAACAACAGCGCTTTATCTAAATAAACTATTAGATGATTATAATTTAAATGTAACTCGTATTGCACATGGTATGCCAATTGGTGCAAATATTGATTACATCGATGAATTAACAATGCTAAAAGCATTTGAAAACAGAAAATCATTAGTAGACAAAAAGGAGTGAAAAGAATGAGTAGAGAATTATCAAAGAAGATTTTATCAATTAACCCTTC
Source organism: Erysipelotrichales bacterium (assembly GCA_036640095.1). Lineage (GTDB taxonomy): Bacteria > Bacillota_I > Bacilli_A > JAJDGJ01 > JAJDGJ01 > JAVWHL01. The sequence continues at coordinate 17,807 of JAVWHL010000021.1, forward strand.
TGCAACACTTGCAATGAGTAGTAAAGCAGATGTTCTTAGAAAAGATGGTGTAGATATTATTGCATTTAATGTAGGGGAGCCTGATTTTAATACCCCAAAACATATTCGAGATGCAATGATTAACGCTATTAAAGATGGTAAATCTAAGTATGTAGCAGTTAGTGGGATTGTTGAATTAAAAGATGCTATTATCAATAAATTTAAAAGAGATAATAACTTAGATTATCAAACAAGTCAAATTATTGTAAGTACTGGAGCTAAGCAAGCATTATATGAAGTTATCCATACATTAGTAAATGATAATGATGATATTATTATTCCAACACCTTGTTGGGTAAGCTATGAAGAAATGGTTAAATCAGCAAATGGTAATTGTCTATTCGTTCCAACATTATCTGATTTTCAATTAGATATAGATGCTATTGAAAAAGTAGTTACAAGTAAAACTAAAGCAATTATTATATCAACACCTAATAATCCAAGTGGTGCAGTATATAGTAAAGAGAGCTTAGATAAACTAGCAAACTTAGCTATTAAACATGATTTTTATATTATTGCCGATGAAATATATGAAAAATTAATTTATTCAAACAAACCACATTATTCTATAGGAACTCATTCAAAAGAAGCATATGAAAGAACTATAACAATTAATGGTTTTTCAAAGACATATGCTATGACTGGATATCGAATTGGATATGCTGCAGGTCCAATTGAAGTAATTAAAGCAATGACTAACCTACAAGCTCATTTAACTTCTAATAGTACTAGTGTTGTACAATATGGTGCTATAGCCGCCTTAAATGAAGAACAAGAGCTAGTTGAAGAAATGGTAGAGGAGTTTAAAGAAAGAAGAAATTTAGCTTTTAAATTATTAAGTGAAATAAATGACTTAAAATATGAAGAAGTTGAAGGAGCTTTCTATATAATGTTAGATGTAAGTTCTTATTTCAATAAAACTTATAATAGTACAATAATTAATAATGTCGATGATATGAGTATGTATTTATTAGAAGAAGCACATGTTGCATTAGTATCTGGAAAAGCATTTAAAAGTGAAAATCATTTACGCTTTTCATATTCTAATTCAAAGGAAAACATTGAAAAAGGAATCAAACAAATTAAAAGGGCATTAGATAATTTAAAGTAAAGGGGAAATAATATGGAAGCAAGGGAATATGTAAATAGAGTTATAAACAAAATAAAAGATGTGGATGGAAATGAGTTAGAATTTATTCAATCAGTTGAAGAAGTGTATCTTAGTTTAATTCCTATCTTAGATCAAAGACCAGATTTAATTAAAGCAAATATATTAGAAAGAATAGCACAACCTGAAAGAATGATTATCTTTAAAGTGCCTTGGTATGATGATTTAGGTAATTTAAATGTTAATAGAGGATTTCGTGTCCAATTTAATAGTGCAATAGGACCATACAAAGGTGGATTAAGATTTGCAAAAAACTTAAATCTAAGTATTGTTAAATTTTTAGGATTTGAACAATGCTTTAAAAATGCTTTGACTGGACTTCCAATTGGTGGAGGAAAAGGTGGTTCTGATTTTGATCCAAATAATAAATCTGATGCAGAAGTAATGAGGTTTTGTCAATCATATATGTTAGAACTATATCGACATATTGGAGGAGATGTAGATTCTCCTGCTGGTGATGTAGGAGTTGGCGGAAGAGAAATTGGATACCTATTTGGACAATACAAACGTATCATGGGAAGATACGATGCAGCAGGTGTTACTGGAAAGGCAACAAGTATTTCTGGTTCTATTATGAGACCAGAAGCAACAGGTTATGGAGTAGCATATTTTGCAAATGAAGTATTAAGTGAGTTTAATACATCATTAAAAGATAAAAGAGTTGCTGTAAGTGGATATGGAAATGTATGTTGGGGAGTTTGTCAAAAAGTTGCTCAATTAGGTGGTAAAGTAGTTACCTTATCTTCTGCCCATGGTTATGTTTATGATCCAGAAGGAGTAACAACTAAAGAAAAAATTGACTTTATATATAATAAGAACATGCGTAAAGAAGATTTAAGTTTAGAAGATTATGCTTCAGAGTTTAATTGCGAGTATTATCCGAATGAAAAACCATGGAATCAAGAAGTGGATATTATCATACCATGTGCTACTCAAAATGAAATTAATATTGATGATGCAAAAGTAATTGTAAAAAACAATGTTAAATACGTTATTGAAGCTAGTAACATGCCTACAACTAATGAAGCATTAGAATACTTTAAAGCAAATAGTGTTGTCGTAGGACCTGCTAAAGCAGCAAATGCTGGTGGCGTAAGTGTATCAGCTCTTGAAATGTCGCAAAATAAAATGGGATATTTCTGGACTAGCGAAGAAGTTGATGAAAAATTAGAAGGAATTATGAAAGACATTCATGAATCATGTCGTAACTCAGCACAAGAATATGGCTATGGATATGATTTAGTTGCAGGAGCAAATATAACTGGCTTCATTAAAATTGCAGATGCAATGATTGCACAAGGTGACTACTAAATATTGAAATTTACTTAATAAGTGGTTATAATGTAATTGTTATGGAATTTAGTTAGATTCTAAAGCTGTCCCAGCAACCGTAAAGCCGGATACATTAATTCTTACTGGGTATGAGTAGAGTAATTGATACTTTTAACTATAACATTTTTTGTTATAGTTTTTTTTAGGAGGAAATTATATGAAGTTTATTATGTCTTTTTCTGGAGGAAAAGATAGTACTCTAGCTCTTGATTATATGTTACGTGATAACCATCAATTAGTTGGTTTATTCACAACAACAAACAAAGATGAAGGATCTTGGTTCCATGATATCAACTTAGCATTGCTATCTAAAATTGCAGATAGTCTAAATACTAAATTACTAGCAATGCCACTTTCACAACAACAATATACTGAAGATTTTGAGCAAGCATTACAACAATTGAAAGAAGAATATAATATTGAAGCAATCGCTTTTGGAGATATAGATATCCAAAAACATTTTGATTGGTGTAAACAAAGATGTGATAAGGTAGGTATAGAAGCTATCTTTCCATTATGGAATAAAAATAGATTAGATATTGTTAAAGAATTTCTTGATTTAGAATATAAAGCAATTATTAAAAAAGTAGATAAAAAAGTTCTTAATAAAGATATAATTGGTTCTACTTTAGATTATAAAATGATTGATTATTTCCAAGAAATAGGAATTGATGAATGTGGGGAAAATGGAGAGTATCATACAATAGTAGTTGATGGACCTTTGTTCAACAATGAAATAAAGGTAAAAGTAGATTCTATAGAAGAAAACGAATATACTTACAATGCTAAAATTTATTTAGAAAAGGAGTAAAGGATATGAAAACACTTGTAACTGGTGGCGCACGTTCAGGAAAATCTAGTTATGCAGAAAGTCTATACCAAGATTATGATGATGTCTTATATATAGCGACTTACATTAATGAACATAATGATTCTGAAATGGAGAATAGAATTAAAAAGCATGTTGAACAACGTAATAGTAAGTGGCAAACTTATGAAGCATCATATAACTTAGATGTAGAGAATAATAAAGTAATGTTAGATTGTTTAAGTGTCTTTACTTCAAATGTCCTATTTTATTATGCAAAAGATGTTGAGTACATTAATGATGAATTATTTCAAAAAGTACTAAAGCATCTTGAAAAAGAAGTGGATTACTTAATTGAAAATAATAAAGAAGTTATTATTGTTACAAATGAAGTAGGAAGTAGCTTGGTGCCTATTAATCATGTAGAGCGTATATATCGTGATTTACTAGGGAAAATTAATGTCTATGCTGCAAATAAATGTAATAATGTTTATTTAGTTGTGTGTGGACAAAATATTAAAATTAAATAGAGGAGAAATAATATGAAAACAAAAG
>JAVWHL010000022.1:0-21591 GCA_036640095.1 Erysipelotrichales bacterium
CAAAGAACTTTTTGTAAAGATGCGTAATAATCATGCAGCTCAACTTAAAAAGATTGTTGGTTGTGAACATAAGCATGATGTAAGTGTAAGACTTATTATTATGGGTTCAATTATAGAGATGGCATTTTTAAATTCTCACTATAAATTAAGTGATGAAGAATTACAAAATCTTGCTAAACGCATATGTATTGCAGTAAGGAGTGATGTAAGTGAAACAGTTAGTTAGTTATTTAAGTAGGTATAAGAAAGAGGTTTTCTCTTCTTTGATTTTAGTTTTTATTTCCTCTATTACAGCCTTAATTGTTCCTAGAATGTTAGAGACAGTTATTAATGAGGGAATAGCAGCACCAGGTGGTCCTAATCAAGAGGTTATGGAGCATTTAGGTTTGGTTATGATACTTGTTGCAGTGGTTGGTCTTGTAGCAGGTGTAATATGTGTTTTCATTGTAGCGCATTTATCACAAAATGTTGGTGCGGATATGAGAAAAGATGGATTCAAACAAGTCCAAGAATTTTCATATCAAGATATAGAAAAATTTAAAGCGCAAAATTTAGTTGTGCGTTTAACAAATGATATTAATCAAATTCAAACAGTTATTGGTTTAATGTTTACAACATTATTTAGAGCGCCAGTTTTATTAATAGGTGCATTCTTCTTAGCAATGACTACTATACCTCAACTGTGGTATGTTATTGTATTATTGTTTGTCTTAGTACTAGCTATCTTATTATTTGTAATGTCTAAAATGATGCCAAGCTTTGGTAAATTCCAAAAAATTCTTGATAAATTAAATGGAATTGTAAAAGAGAACTTTGTTGGAGCTAGGGTTGTTAAATCTTTTGTTACAGAAGAAAATGAAAGAGATAAATTTGATGTTGAAAATGAAAAACTTGCTAAAATTAATCAGCGTATTGGTAGCTATTTTTCAATTGTTATACCAGCTTTAATGTTAATTGTAAATTTAATATGTGCACTAGCAATTTATCTAGCAGCAGATTTAGGTGTAGAAGATCCAAGTGTTTTAGGATCAATTGTATCTTATATTAATTATCTAACACAAATAATGATGGCTTTAATCGTTGGTGGAATGGTAATGATTCAATTTACTAGAGCACTAGTTTCAATTAAAAGATTTGATGAAATTATGCAAACAACACCTTCAATTAAATATCGTGAAAGTGGTATTGAACAAATATATGGAGATATTGAATTTAGAAATGTCTCATTTACATATCCAGATGCACCTCATCCTTCATTAGAAAATATTAATCTTAAAATTGAACATGGAGAGAAAATTGGTATTATTGGTGCAACAGGTGCTGGTAAATCAACATTAGTACATTTATTGTTAAGATTATTTGATGTAAGTGAAGGTGAGATATTAATAGATGGTAATAATATAAGAGAAATACCTAAGAATGTATTAAGGGATGATGTTTCAATTGTATTACAAAAACCAATATTATTCTCTGGAACAATTCAAGATAATCTAATTAATGGTAGTGATATTAATATAGAAGAAGTAAAAGAAGCAGCTAAGAATGCTCAAGCTTCTGAGTTTATTGAAAAAATTTCAAGCAGCTATCATGCTAATGTAAATCAACGTGGTAGTAATTTCTCTGGTGGTCAAAAGCAACGTCTATCAATAGCACGTGGTTTAGCGAAGAATCCGCCAATCTTAATTTTAGATGATTCAACTTCAGCATTAGATGCTAAATCAGAAAGATTAGTAAAAGATGCACTTTATACTAAATACAAAAAGCAAACAATTTTAATTATTGCTCAAAAGATAACTTCAATAATTGAAGCAGATCGTATTATAGTATTAGATGAAGGAAAATTAGTTGGATATGATACTCATGAAAATTTATTGAATAACAATAAATATTATCAAGATATCTATCAAACACAAAGGGGGAGAGATTAATATGACTAGATTAACAAATAATCAAGACAATAATAATGATACATTAATGAATGGTATCTCATTTATTTGGTCTTATATTAAAAAGTATTGGATTTCTCTTTCGTTTGTTGTAATCTTTATTATTGCAGCAACATGGTTACAAATTAAAGCTCCTAAGTATATGGGAGAATCAATTGATGAACTAGCAAAATATATCTCAATTTATATGTCAACTGGTGGACATGCCGATAAAGGTGATTTTATTGTTTCAATATTTAAAATGGTTGGAGCATTTAGTCTTAGTGCTATTGCGATGTTTTTTTATCATATTTTAATGGTAGGTGTTTCTTCTAAATCAACAAAAAAAATTAGAGAAGTCTTATTTGATAAATTACAAAGACTTGCTATTCGTTTCTTTGATGAAAGTAATGATGGTGATATTCTAAGTAGGTTTACTAATGATGTTGATAATATTTCAACTTTATTAAATCAATCATTTATTCAAATAGCGTCTTCAATAGCTTTGGTTGTTAGTATTGCATATACAATGTTTACTGAAAATGTAGAGCTAGCTACTGTAATTGTCTTAATGGCAGTCGCTACTTTTGTAGTAGTTTTATTAATAACTAAGCAAGCTAAGAAGTATGTAACACAACAACAAGCTAAACTAGGTGCTTTAAATGGTTATGTAGATGAAAAAATCACAGGACAAAAATTAATCATTACAACAGGTACTGAAGAAGAAACATATGATGGATTTCTTCCTTTCAATGAAGAATATAGAGATATATCTAAAAAAGGACAAGCTCTTTCAAATGTATTGTTTCCACTTGTTAATGGTGTAATGTTAACTTCATTAGGATTAATTATCTTTCTTGGAGCTCCACTAATAATGGATAAAACATTATCTGTAGGGTTAATGGTTATGTTTATTCAATATACGCAACGTTTCTTCCAACCAATTACACAAATTGTTTCTCAATATAATGTATTTAGATTAGGTGTTACTGGTGCTACTCGTGTTGAAGAAATACTTGATCAAGTGGAAGATGTTGTTAATGTGGAAAATGCAAAAGAATTTTCTAAAATTAAAAATAGTGTGGAATTAAAAAATATATCATTTGCATATAATGATAGTGGTGATGTATTAAAAGATGTTTCAATTAGTTTAGAACAAGGTAAGAAAATAGCATTGGTAGGGCCTACTGGTTCTGGTAAAACAACTATCATGAACTTATTGAATCGTTTCTATGATATTGAGCGTGGTGAAATATTGTTTGATGATGTTAATATTAAAGATATTGAACTTGGCTCATTACGTCATAATGTAGGTATTGTCTTACAAGATACTGTTTTATTTAGTGGTACTATTAGAGATAATATTGCTTATGGTAAGCCCGATGCTAGCAATGAAGAAGTAATTGATGCTGCTAAGGCTGCTAAGATACATGACTATATCATTGCATTAGATGAAGGCTATGAAACTTATATTGATGATAGTAATGCTATCTTTAGTGTTGGACAAAAACAATTAGTAAGTATTGCTCGTACAATCTTGACTGATCCTGATTTATTAATTCTTGATGAGGCTACTTCAAATGTTGATACAGTTACAGAAGCTAAAATTCAAGATGCTGTTAAAAATATTTTAGTTAATCGTACAAGCTTTGTAATAGCTCATCGTCTTAAAACAATTCTTGATGCAGATAAGATTGTTGTCTTAAAAGATGGTGAAGTAATTGAAGTGGGAAGTCATGAGGAATTATTAAGTGAAGAAGGCTTTTATGCTCAACTTTATCATAATCAATTTATTAATGCGACATAGTAAACTAGAACTAACAAATGTTAGTTCTTTTTTTATATTAATTGTGTTTAAATATGCTATACTTAAAACGAGGTGAGAAGATGAAATTATTATCATGGAATGTAAATGGAATTAGAGCATGTATTAAAAAAGGATTTTTTGAAAGTATGGAAGAAATTAATCCTGATATAATATGCTTACAAGAAACAAAAGCACAAGATAATCAAGCAGATGTATCGCAACTAGGTTATCCTTATGAATATTGGAATAGTGCAGTTAAGAAAGGATACTCTGGTACCTTAGTATTGAGTAAAGAAGAACCACTTAGTGTTAGTAAGGGGATTGATATTGAGCATCATGATCAAGAGGGAAGAGTATTAACTATAGAGTACAAAGATTTTTATTTAGTTAATGTTTATACACCTAATTCTCAAAGAGAATTAACTAGATTAGAATATCGTATGCAATGGGAAGATGATTTTAGAGAGTATTTATTATCATTAGATAAAAAGAAACCTGTCATATTATGTGGTGATTTAAATGTTGCACATACTGAAATTGATTTAGCAAACCCTAAAACTAATACTAAGAATGCTGGTTTTACTATTGAAGAAAGAAATAAGTTTAGTGAATTCTTAGAATCAGGATTTATTGATACGTTTAGATATTTCTATCCAGATAAAGTTGATGAATATTCATGGTGGTCTTATATGAGACAAGCACGTGATCGAAATGTGGGCTGGAGAATAGATTATTTTTGTGCATCAAAACGTCTAAGTGATAAGCTAGTAAGTGCATCTATTCATCAAGATGTTTTAGGTTCAGACCATTGCCCAGTAGAGCTTGAAATAGAATTTTAATATATCCGATATAATTTGAATAATAAAAGCTTAAACTAAGCTTTAAATGATTGACAATATATCAAAAATTCTATATAATTAGATTGTTGCAAAAAAGTAGGTGTAATAGTGAAATGGAAAGTTAGCTGGCTTGAGTCAATGCCAAATAAAATGCATACTGTAGATGAGACATTAATCTTTGATCAAAAAATGTTTGCCAAAGTTTCAAACATAAAAGGGGTTAGTGATATTAAGGTGGATGGTACCATCATGCTAAGTGAAGCAGATGATGTTATTGTAAATCTTAACTTAACTGGGACTATGTATTTACCTTGTGTTAATACAGGAGAAATTGGTGATTATGATTTTTCGATAGAAATTTCTGATGTCCTTGATGAAGAGTATGATGGAGTTGCCGATTTTGAACATGACTGTATTGACTTACTTGAGTTAGTTTGGCAAAAACTTATTGTTGAAGCCCCTACAAGATTTGTTAAAAATAAAAGCAAAATAAAAAGCGGAAAATCTTGGCAACTATTTAGTGAGGAAGAATATGAAGAGTTTAATAACGAACATATTGATCCAAGGTTTGAAAAGTTAAAAGATTTATTTAAGGAGGACGACTAAGATGGCAGTACCATTTAGAAGAACATCAAAGAAAATTAAAAGAATGAGAAGAACTCACTTTAAATTAGATATGCCAGGTATGGCAAAATGCTCTAATTGTGGAGAGATGAAATTAGCTCATCGTGCTTGTAAAGCTTGTGGGACATATAAAGGAAACCAAGTTTTAAGTGTAAAAGAAGACTAATATAAATAAGAAATAAGAAAACACATTTATTAATTTAAATGTGTTTTTTTTATTTGTCAAAAAAAACATGTTGTTATGGTGGTATTGCTATGGTATAATTGTGGTAATCAGTGGTACAAAGTGGTGAAGGGTGGTGAAGATAATGTTTATAGGCCAATATTCTCATAATATTGATAGTAAGGGTAGAATGATTTTGCCTGCTAAATTCAGAGATAAGTTAGGCGATGACATTATTATTTCACGTGGACTTGATGGATGTTTGTCAGTTTATCCTTTAGATAAGTGGCAAGAGATTGAAAATAAGTTGACTTCTTTACCAAACACTAAAAAGAAAGCACGTGATTATGCACGTCTTGTCTTATCTAGTGCAGCTGATGTTAGTTTTGATAAAATGGGGCGTATTAATATTCCAACTCATCTTACAAAAATTGCGGCATTATCAAAGAAATGTATTGTTAATGGTGTTGGTGATTATGTTGAGATTTGGGATGAAGAGCGTTGGGAAGAATATAATCAAAGTATAAGTGAATCATTTGAAGATATTGCTGAAGATGTATTCGACTTTGAATTATAAGGAGTGAAGTTATGTTTAATCATTATTCAGTAATGCTTAATGAATCAATTGAACAATTAAATATTAAACCAGATGGTATCTATGTAGATATGACACTTGGTGGAGCTGGGCATTCAAAGGCTATTATGGATAAGCTAGATCAAGGTCAACTAATTTGTTTTGATCAAGATATAGTAGCTATTAATAATGCTAAAAAAGCATTTAAAGATAATGATAATGTCAGTCTTGTTCATAATAATTTTAGTTCTTATAAGGAAAGCTTAAATCAACTAGGAATAGATAAAGTTGATGGAGTTATCTTTGATTTAGGAGTATCTTCAGTTCAATTTGATACGCAAGAGCGTGGATTTAGTTATCGCTTTGATGCTCGTTTAGATATGAGAATGAATCAAGAAGCAAGCTTAAGTGCCTTTGAGGTAGTAAATGAATATGAATTTAAGGATTTACATTATATTCTAGCTCGTTATGGTGAAGAAAAGTTTGCTAAACAGATTGCTCGTAATATTGAAAAAGAAAGAAGTATTAAACCAATAGAAACAACATTTGAATTGGTTGAAATAATAAAAAAATCAATGCCACAAGCAGCATTGAAAAAGAAAGGTCATCCCGCAAAGAAAACTTTTCAAGCAATTAGAATTGAAGTAAATAAAGAACTAGATGTATTTGAAAAAAGTTTACATGATGCAATTGAATCTTTAAATGTAGGTGGTCGTGTAGTTGTAATTACTTTCCATTCACTTGAAGATAGGATGGCTAAAAAGATATTTAAAGAATATTCAACAAGTAATGTGCCTAAAGGGATGCCAATTGTTGAAGGTGTTAATGATGTTAATTATAAGATGATAAACTCTAAAGTTATTCTTCCTAGTGATGAAGAGCTGGATGAGAATAGAAGATCTAAATCTAGTAAACTTAGAGTGATTGAAAAAATAAAATAGAGGTGAATTATAATGAAAAAAGTTGTTAAAAAATCAAGCATGAAAAGGAAGAGAAATTTTAAAGGGAATTTAATTTTAATTGGTGTTTTTGTGTTGTACTTAGTATCTTCTACAATGCTTAAAAATTATAATTCACAGCTTAATGTACAATTAAATGAGCAAGAAAGTCAAAATGCTGTTCTAATTGAACAAAATCAAGCAAAGAAACTTAAGATAGATGATTTGAAATCACTTGATAGAATAAGTGCTTTATCTGCTAAAAAAGGTTTTAAAAACCAAGAAGGAAATATAACTAATGTCAAATAATAAAGCAATAAGGCTTCTGCGTATTGCTTTTTTAAGTATATTTGTAATATTATTCGTTAACATCGCTTTTCTATCTATTACAGGACATCATCTACTAAGTGGTGCTGATATTAGAGGATATAAAAAAGAGCATGATACTAAGACGCAAGTTGTAAATGCTAAAAGAGGAAATATATATGATCGTAATGGTGAGATAATTGCTAAGGATACATATACTTATAAAGTGGTAGCATATTTAAATAAATCTCGTTATGATGATATTAATGATCGCCCAGCTTATGTTACTAATCCTAGTGAATATGCCAAAAAGCTTTCACCTATATTAAAGATAGATGAAAATGAATTGGAGAAAACTTTAAGTAAAGGTGAAAAGAAAGATGGAAAAGATGGTCTTTATCAAACTGAGTTAGGTAATAAGGGTAAAGGGCTTAATATAAGTGTGAAGGAAAAAATTGATAAATTAAAACTTCCGGGTATTGAATTTGAAGAAACTATTACTAGAACTTATCCTAATGGTGTGTTTGCATCAAGTACTATTGGGTATGCAGCATATGATGAAAAAGAAAAAAGGATTGCTGGAAAACTAGGCGTTGAAGATATGTATGATGAATATCTTAAAGGTGATGATGGATTTAAGAAGTTTGAAGTTGATGGTCATGGATTTGAAAAAAGAACTATATCTGAAAAGAAAAGTAGTGATGGTAATGATGTTTATTTAACTATTGATAATAATATTCAAAGACTTTTGGAATCTAATATGGATGAAATGCTTAAATCAAATGGTAATGAGATGGCTTTAGGTGTAATTACAGATGCTAAGACAAATGAAATATTAGCTGTTTCAAATAGGCCAACATTTAATCCAAATAAATTAAATATCAAAGATTATACTAATCCTTTTGTTTCTCTAGTTTTTGAACCGGGTTCTACTATGAAAACATTCACTTATGCTAGTGCTATGGATTCTAAGAAATATAATGGTAATGCTAAGTTTTATTCTGGGCCAATAGATATTAAAGATAATGGGCGTGTTGTTCAAACTATTAAAAACTATGAAAATAATAATTGGGGTTCTATTTCGTATGATGAAGGTTATATGAGATCCTCAAATACAGGTATTATTAATTTATTTAATAATTATCTTGATACTAAAACATTTGAAGAGTATCTAGATAAGTTTGGATTCTTTGCAAAGACTGGTGTAGATATTCCTGGTGAAAACAATGGTCGTAAAGTTATGGGCTTAAAACAGGAAAAATATACTACTGGATTTGGTCAAGCAAGTTCAATTACTCCGGTACAACTTATTCAAGCTTTTACTGCTATAACTAATGATGGAAATATGATGAAGCCTTATATAACTGAAAAGATAGTTGATAATAAGGGTGAAATCAAAAAAGAAAATAAACCGCAAAAGGTAGGACAACCAATTTCTAAAAAAACTTCAAAGCAGATGCTAAATTTAATGAGTAAAGTTGTAGAAGATGAAAGAGGTACTGGTAATGCTCATTATAAAATAGATAATTATAAGATTGCAGGTAAAACGGGTACTGCTGAGTATGTAGAGAATGGACGTTATTTAACTTGTGGGACATGTTATTATACATCTTTCTTAGCAGGTGCACCTGCATCTGATCCTGATATCATTTTCTATTTAGTTACTAAAAGGGATGAATCTCCTTCTTATGCAGCTCGTGGTAAAATGACTAAAAATGTAATGTCGAATACACTTGCATACTTAAATAGTGAGAATGATAAAGGTAAGAAAAAGTCTACTAGAAAAAATGAGGTTATACAATTAGAATCGTTTATTAATAAAAGTGTTGCTTATTCTAAGAAAAAGTTAGATAATAAAAATATTGAGTATGTTGTTTTAGGTAATGGTAAAAAAGTTATTAATCAATCACCAGTTGCTTTTGAAAAGGTAAGTAGAAATCAACGTGTCTTCTTATTAAGTGATGATAATTCGTTTGAGATGTTAGATTTAGAGGGCTATTCAAAAGCAGATGTTATTAAATATGCATCGATGCTTGATATAAAAGTTGAGTTTAAAGGTAATGGTTATGTTACTAAGCAAAATATAAAACCAGGTAAGACGTTGAATAAAAAACATACATTAAAAGTAAATTTAGAATAAAAAAGTTAATTTAGAATAGAGGTATTAAAATGTTAGATGTAATATTAAATAAAGATAATTTAGAATTTTTAATAGGTGGACTTATAGCTTTCTTGCTTTGTGCTATTATAATGCCATTTGTGATTCCACAATTGCATAAATTTAAGTTTGGACAAAGTATAAGAGAAGATGGTCCTAAATCGCATCTAGCAAAACAGGGCACTCCAACTATGGGTGGTGTTGTCTTTGTAATAGTCGCTATTATAACAATGTTTGTATATAAACCATCTTATGCTTTAAGTGGAGATGGACTGGCTATTACTGCTGTCTTCTTTTGCTTCTTTTTAATTGGCTTTGTTGATGATGCATTGATTATTATTAGAAAGAAAAATGATGGATTAAGTCCAAAGTTAAAATTATTACTACAAATTTTAGTAACGTTAAGTTTAATAGTTATTTATCCAGATCTATTCTTTAGCCCTGAATATACAACTGTTTCATTTCTAGGATTTGGCGTTAATCTACATTTATTCTACATCTTATTTGCATTAATAATGTTTGTTGGTTATTCTAATGCAACTAATTTAACTGATGGTCTTGATGGGCTATCTTCTATAACTGTAGCAATTGCTTTATTCTTTATGTGTGTAATCGCAATGGCACAGCAACAATCGACTGTTGCAATGTATTGTGCTATTTTAATAGGAGCTCTACTAGGGTTCTATTTATATAATAAACGTCCTGCTAAAATATTTATGGGTGATACAGGTTCACTTGCACTTGGTGGTTTTTATGCAATTGTTGCATTATTACTAAAAGTAGAAATATTGTCTTTAATTATTGGTCTATTATTTGTTATAGAAACAATCTCAGTTGTGATGCAAGTTTTATATTATAAAAAAACGAAGAAACGTATTTTTAGAATGGCTCCAATTCATCATCATTTTGAAGCGGGTCCTTTAAAAGAAGCTGGGACTGTTCGATTATTCTATGTTCTTTCGCTTATATTTGGATTAATTGGGATGGTGATTTACTTTGTCTAATAAAGTTTTATTAATAGGTCTACAAAAATCTGGTTATGCTGCTTTAGCTCTTCTTGAAAAAGAGGGATATGATATTACTATTACAGTTAATAATGAGCTAAGTGATGATGAAAAAACTAGTTTAAGTAAGTATCGTGTTTTTGATGGTGAGCACCCATTGCATCTTTTAGATGAAGAATGGGCTTTTATCGTTAAGAATCCAGGTATCCCTTATCGTATACCATTTATTAAAGAAGCAATGAAAAGAAATATCAAAATAATTACAGAGGTAGAACTAGCATATAATTGTTCTGAAAATACTATTCTAGGTATTACTGGTACAAATGGTAAGACGACTGTTACTACACTTATATATGATATTGTTAAAGAATATTATAGTAATACATATCTAGCTGGAAATATTGGTTATCCTTATTCTGATGTAGTGCTTGAACACGATAAAGATAATTATATTATATTTGAATTATCATCTTTTCAATTAATGGGGACTGAGAATTTCAGACCGCATATTGCGACTATTTTAAATTTAGCTCCAGATCATTTAGATTATATGGAAAGCTTAGAAAGTTATTATGAATCTAAGTTATTAATATATAAGAATCAAACTGAAAAAGACTATTTTATACTTAATTTAGATGATAGTGTAGTTAATGAATATGTTAGTGACTTAAAAGCACAGGTAATAACATTTTCACTAAAACAAGATGCTGATGTAATGTTAAGAAATAATTCTATTTTATTTATGGATGAAAAAATAATTGAATTAAGTGATATTAAATTAGTTGGAGATCATAATATTTCAAATATTATGGTTGCGATTGCGTATTCTAAACTAATTGGTGTTAGTAATGAAGTTATTAGAAAAGTTATAATGGAGTTTAATGGAGTAGAGTATCGTTTACAACAAGTTCCAAGTAAATTTAATAATACTTATTTTAATGATTCAAAGTCTACAAGTGCTGATTCAACATTAACAGCTATAAAAGCTTTATCTAAGTTAGATGATGTTATCTTAATTATGGGTGGTCATGATAAAGGTCTTGATTATACTGACTTATTCAAGGAAATAGATAGTATGGATAACATTGAGTCACTTATGTTCTTTGGTGCAAATAAAGAAATATTATCTAAATATAGTGATAAGATACATTTAGTATTTGATAATTTGTATGATGTTATGGACTATATCAATAGTACATATCAAGATAAAAATATATTGTTTTCTCCAGGCACATCTTCATATGATCAATATCAATCATATGAAAAACGTGGTGAAGACTTTAATAAACTAATTAAAGGGTGATTTGATGAGAATATTATTTAGTGCAGGCGGAACAGGTGGACATCTATATCCGGCTTTAGCTTTAGCGGATTATATCAATGATGTAGATTCGTGTGAAGTTCTTTTTGTTGGGTCTAAGTATCGTATTGAAGCAACAAAAGTAGAGCAACATGGATATGATTTTATTGGTTTAGATATAAAAACACCAAGTGGAAATATTTTACGTAAAACAAAAGGATACGTTGATGTTTTCACTAATATCAAAAAGTGTGAAAAGATCATTGATGATTTTAAACCAGATATTGTAATTGGGTTTGGAGGTTATACTTCTTATTCTATTATGAAGGCTGCAATTAATAAAAATATTCCAACACTACTACATGAACAAAACTCTAAGATGGGTAAATCAAATCATGTTTTAGCAAAGAAAGTAGACGCTATTATAAGTGCCTATGATATCACTGATCAACTAAGTGGTGTAAAGGTATATCAATTAGGTAATCCATCATCTTATCAAGTACAAAAAGTAAATAAAGCAAATCTAGAAGATTATGGACTTAGCAATGAGAAGAAAACTGTTCTTGTTGTTATGGGTTCTCAAGGTAGTCAAACTGTTGATGAAGTGATGTATAGTATTTTAAAATCACTTGAGAATATTGATTTTCAACTAATCTATGTAAGTGGTGAAAACTATTATGATAGATATAAAGAAGAAAAATTTAATTCTAATATAAAAGTAATTGGATATGAAAATAAGTTAGTAAGTTTAATTAAGTCATGTGATTTAATTGTTTCACGTTCTGGAGCAAGTGCTCTAAGTGAAATAGCAAGTTCTTATAAACCAGCTATTTTAGTTCCTAGTATTCATGTAACTAATAATCATCAAGTTTTAAATAGTGTTGCTTTAGAAAAAGCAGAAGCTATTAAAGTATGTCATGAAGATGAAAACTTAGAAAGAGAACTTAAAACAACAATTTTAGAATTAATAGATGATGAAAAAGAACTAGAAACAATGTCTAATAATATTAAAGCATTTGCTTATAATGATAGTGCTAAAGATATTTATGCACTAATAAATAAAATAGTAGGTGAGAAAAATGGAAAATAAAATAATTGCTGATTTAAAAAAATTGAATATAACAAGTGTAAAGGAAAATGAACCTTTATACAGACATACGTCTTATCGTGTTGGAGGACCAGCACTAGTTTATGTTGAGGCTGCTAGTTTTAGTGATATTACTAATACTATTGATTATGCATTAGAAAGTAATATTAAATACTTTATTTTAGGTAATGGTTCTAATGTCTTAATATCGGATAAAATATTCCAGGGAATTATTATTTCAACTAAGAAATTAAATTCTTTTGAATTAAGTGGAACTAATTTATATGCAATGTGTGGTGTGAATCTAATTACACTTGCATATCAAATGGCTAATCAAGGATTAAGTGGATTAGAATTCTCTAGTGGTATTCCAGGATGCATTGGTGGCGCAGTATTTATGAATGCTGGAGCATATAAAAGAGACTTCTCTGATATAATCGATAGAGTTTTAATATATCGAAATAAAAAACAAGAGTGGGTTGATGTAAGTGAAATGGGATTCACTTATCGCCATTCAATTATGCAAGATCACCGCGATTGGGTTGTCTTAGCTGTTGATTTAAGATTAGAGGAAGCAAATAAAGACGATATTCTAAAATTAATGCAAGATCGAAAAGAAAGAAGAATGGATACACAACCATATGATGCATTCAGTGCTGGATCAGTATTTAAAAATCCAAGTGATGAATTATATTCGTGGCAACTAGTGGATAGTGTTAATCTTAGAGGTTATGCTATCAATGATGCACAAGTATCTATGAAACACAGTAATTTTATTATTAATAAAGATAGAGCTAGTGCTCAAGATGTTTACGAATTAATTTATAAAGTTAAAAATGAAGTTAAAAGTGCGAGTGGTGTAGATTTGAAAGTTGAAATTGAATTAGTTAACTTTGATGAAGAATAATAGTTTATATGATATTGAGTATTTTCAAAAAATTAAGAATGAGCAAAAAGCTAACAAAATTAGAAAGAGAAAGATAAAGCTGATCTTTAGTGTAGTTGTGTTGCTTATTCTAATATATTTAGTAACACCACTTTCTAAGATTAATAAAATAGATATTAGTGGAAATACTCGTTTCACAACTCAAGAAGTAATGGATAAAGCAGGAATAAAAAAAGGACAATTTGTTTTTATGCATCCAGGTTTTAGTATAAAAAGAAATTTAGAGAACACAAATGTATTTAAAGATATTGAAGTAAATAAATCGTTTACTGGAAATGTATCAATTAAAGTTAAGGAAGCTCGTCTTTTATTTTATAATGAAGAAAAGGGTAAAACATATTTCTATGATGAAAAAGGCAATAAACTTATCCTAGATAAAAAAAGAAGTCAATTATATCAAGGAATGATTGCTAGTTTAGATGGTAATATTAGTGAGAGCTTAAAAAGTAAATTAATAAAAAATCTTAGTGAGATGAGTAGCTCTGTTTTAAATGAGATATCTGAGATTGTATACAAACCAAAAGATTATGATAAAGAAATCTTTAGATTTATCATGGTTGGTAAGAAAAAGATTTATATAGATGCTAGTTTAGATAATTTAAAAAATGTTGAAAAATCATATCATACTTTCTCTGTAAACGCTAAATATAATTGTAATTTAATTCAATATATTGGTTCAGAAAATAAAGCGCTTCTTAAGAAGTGTAAAAAGTAAGTATTACCTTTATTTAAAAGGCTATATATAGTATAATTAATAAGAATGGAGGATGAGTGTATTGGAACATAATGAAATATATATGTCATTAGAAATTTCCGAGTCATCAATTAAGGCTATTGTTGCAGAATATTTCAATGGAAAAGTTCATGTTTTAGCAAGCGCCCAAAGAGATGTGCCAACTGAGTTTAATGAATATAATTTTAAAGAATTGGAAAAAGCAGTAGTAAAAACCAAAGAGGAAATTGCTTCTTTATTAGGTTATGATATTAAGAATACAATCCTTATCATTCCTTCAAATAATTGTAAAAAGTTTAGTGATAAAATTAAAGTTGAATCTATTTATGCTAATCAAGTCATTACTAAGGATGAAATTGCAAAAGGTTTAGAGGACTTGGCTCATAAAAATGATACAAAAGAAGATTTTGTTGTAAATGTTTTGATTGATAGATATTCAGCTTATGGGTATGGCTATGTTTCTAATCCTGTTGGTTTAGAAACAAGGTATATTGAAATTGAGGCAAGCGTTTATACAGTACCAACAACAAGCGCGTATCCTTTAATTAAATTAGTTGAAGATGCAGGCTTTAATGTTGTTGATGTGTGTTTAGATATAGTTGCAATTGCACAACATAGCGTTGCTGATGCTACTTTAAAAGCCGGAGCAGTCATTGTTGATATGAATGCAGATAGTACTAATGTAGCGTATTTTAAAAACAACACTTTAAAATCCTATTCGAACATTGAAATAGGTGGTAAACATATAACTAATGATATTAAGCTTTGTTCACAAGTTGAGTTTGAAAAAGCTGAGCAATTCAAGAAGAAATATGTTAATCTTAGAGTTAATGATAATTTAGACTTAGTAATCTACAAGTTCTATGATGAAATTAATGATGAAGAAGTTTCAATTACTCAACAATTTATTTCTGAAGTTGCACTATCTCGTGTTGAAGAAATAATTAGTTTAGTGAATACAGAGTTATCTAATATTGGATTACAGGATGGTGATGTAGTTTATATCACTGGAGCAGCAAATCGGATCAATGGTTTGGATAATGTATTAACATCGAAACTTAACTTTCCATACAAGATTTGTTCTAATACAACATTTGGTGCAAGAAGCTCAGCATTCATAAAATGTTTAGGTGCAATAGAGAATGAGGCTGCAATAAGTCGCATTCGTGGTGAAATTAAGTTATTTGTCAATAAAAATGCTTATATTGATTCAATAAATCTTGTTGAAAAAAATAATTTATTGTATAATAGTAATAGTAAGTCTGAGAGTGATTTTATTAACCGTTTGGTTTCTTATATTTTTAATAACTAATTAGTGGAGGTTTGATTATGAATAATATAGAATTTGATCAATATGCGAATATCAAAGTAGTTGGAGTCGGTGGAGCCGGTTGCAATGCTTTAGCAAGAATGGAAGAGGAAGGAATTCAAGGTGTAGAATTGATAATTGCTAATACTGATTTACAAGTTTTAGCTAACTCTAAAGTTCAAAAGCGTATTGAACTAGGATCAAATCTTACTAAAGGTTTAGGTGCTGGTGCAAATCCTGAAATAGGTAAGCAAGCTGCTCTTGAAAGTGAAGCTGCTATCAAAGATGCATTAAAAGGTGCAGATATGGTTTTCGTAGCTGCTGGTATGGGTGGAGGAACTGGTACTGGTGCTGCTCCTGTAATTGCTAAATTTGCAAAAGAAAGTGGTGCTTTAACTGTAGGTATCGTTTCTAAACCATTCAGATTTGAAGGGAAATTAAGATCTAAGCACGCTTTAACTGGTCTTGATGAATTAAAAAGTAATGTCGATTCTTTAATCGTCGTTTCAAATGATAAATTATTAGAATTTGTTGGATCTATTCCAGTAAGTGATGCATTTACTGAAGCAGATAAAATTCTAATTCAAGGTGTACAAACTATTACTGATTTAATTGCAGTTCCTGCAATTGTCAACCTTGACTTTGCTGATGTTAAAGCAGTAATGCAAGATAAAGGTTCAGCATTAATCGGTATTGGTTTAGGACAAGGTGAAGATAAAGCAGAAGTTGCTGCTAAGCAAGCAATTGCTTCTCCATTACTTGAAGCAAGTATTGGTGGTGCAAAACATGCTATTATCAACGTTACAGGTGGACCATCAATGACTCTAATGGATTCTAATGAAGCTGTTGCAGTAATTGAGGAATATGCTGGTAATGAGGACATTAATGTTATCTTCGGGGTAGCTGTTAATGATAACTTGGATGATGAAATGGTTGTAACTGTAATTGCAACTGGATTTGATATTCCAGATTTAGGTGAAGAAGCACAAGGTGCAGAAATCATTCAAGAATCTAATAAAGAAGAAGTTGCAGCTACTAAAGTTGTAGAAAGTCAACCAGTAGTTGAAGAAGAAAAAACTGAAAGTGGACCAGACTTAGAAATCCCTGCATTTCTAAGAAATAGATAAGGAGGCTGAATAATATGGCTGTTAAAGGATTAAAAGATTGGATTATGGGTGCTGATGCAGATGATGAGTTTGAAGGTGCAACAGAACTGAATAGTGAAGATACATATTCAGCTCCGACAACTAGCATTTTTGAAAATACAACTAGCTCTACTGTAAGTGATAGAGGAAGTATTGAATCAAAAGAGTTTAGTAATAAAACAAGCCAAATGGTGGTTTTTGAACCAAGAAGTTATTCAGAATCACAAGGTATAGCTGATCACTTAAAATCAGGACGTGGTTGTATTATTAATCTTCATAGAGTATCTAAAGACCAAGCTAAAAGAATCATTGATTTCTTAAGTGGTGTTGTATACGCTATTGAAGGAGATGTACAAAAAATCGGTGATAACGTATTCTTATGTACTCCAAGTAACTTTGGTGTATATGGTGAAGTTAGCGATAGTGAAGAGTAATCTTGATAAACTAATTTTACATTACAAACAATATGAGTCATTAATAAGAAGAGTTGAAGATGCAATTAATTATTCGTTGCAATTTAACTCTTTTAAATTTATATACTTTGTTGATGCTATGCAACAACAGGTTATAGAAGATACGATTAATCATTTTGAAGGTGTTAAAGTTAGTTTTCAAAGTCAGATAATTAATAGTGAAAAGAAATATGCTTTAATATATTGCGACTTTTATGATGCAAATCAACTTCAAGGAAGTATACTATATACATTAAACTACAATTCAAAGTTTAATCATGTATCACATCGTGATGTACTAGGAAGTTTAATGAATCTTGGAATTGATAGGAATCTTGTAGGTGATATCTTTGTAGATGATAAAAAAATATATTTTGAAATAGCGGATAGTCTAGAAAAATATATTGAAGAAAATCTTGATAAGATAAAGAAAGTTAATGTTAAATTAAAAAAAGTAGATTATACAGTAGAAAGAATTCAAGAATATACGGAGTATAGTGGAATTGTTAAATCCTTTAGAATAGATGGAATAGTATCAGCAATCACAAAGAAATCTCGTAGTGAAGTTAAAGATATGATATTAGGAAACAATATAAAAGTTAATCAAATTGAAGTTCAAAACTTTGCATTAGAATGTAAAGATAATGATATATTGTCAATTAAAGGATATGGACGTTTTAGATTAGTATTAAAAAATAATAATAAAACTAAGAAGGGTAATATTCATTTCACTTTTCTAAAATATATTTAATGCTTGAATTATTTATAAAATTATAGTATACTGATGGACATAGAAGACTAAGAACAAAACGTTTTAAACATATTATTTAAAGAGAGCTAATGGGTGGTGTAAGTTAGTAATAAGTGTTTAAATAAATCATTTGGGAGTCAATTCTTTTGAAGTAGTAGTAGAAAGAACGGTTGTTACGTTATAGCTTAATTAAGTGCATTACTGATTATTAGTAATGAATTAGGATGGTATCGCGATTTAATCGTTCCTTGTTTGGAGCGATTTTTTTATTATAAAAGGAGGAGATTGTATGAACTATAAAGATACATTAAATATGCCAAAGACGGACTTTGAAATGAAAGGTAAATTACCTACAAAAGAGCCTATTATTCAAGCTCGTTGGGAAGAACTAGATTTATTTGAACTACTACTTAAAGAAAGAGAAGGAAATAAATCATTCGTATTACATGATGGGCCACCATATGCAAATGGTGATATCCATATTGGACATGGTTTAAATAAAGTATTAAAAGATATTGTAAATAGATCTAAATCAGCTCAAGGATATTACACACCATATATTCCTGGTTGGGATACTCATGGATTACCAATTGAAACAGCGATTGCTAAATCAGGAATTAATCGTAAAGAAATGAGTGTTGCTGATTTTAGAAAACTTTGTGAAGAGTATGCAAATAAACAAATTGCTATTCAAATGGAAGGGTTCAAAAGATTAGGAAGTATTGGGGACTATAAAGATCCATATATTACAATGAGTAAAGGTTATGAAGCAGAACAAATTAAAGTATTTGGAAAGATGGCTACGGATGGTTTAATTTATCAAGGATTTAAACCAGTATATTGGTCTCCTTCATCAGAAACTGCTCTTGCTGAGGGTGAATTGGAGTATCATGAAAAGAAAGATACATCAATTTATATTAAATTTAATGTAATCAATGGAAATGGTATCTTAGATGAAGATGTTTCATTTATGTGTTGGACAACAATGCCTTGGACTGTTACTACTACAGTTGGTGTTGCTGTTGGTGCTAAATTTGAATATGGATTATATGAAACTAATAAAGGTAAACTTGTTTTTGCTAAAGAATTAGAAGAAGATATTATTGCTAAAACTGGGCTTGAAGTTAAATTAATTAAAACACTTCAAGGAAAAGAATTAGAAAAAATTACTGCTTTAAATCCATATAGTCAAAGAGAATGTCTAGTTGTATTAGGAGATCATGTTACTACTACTGATGGTACTGGGTGTGTTACTGTAGCTCCAGGGCATGGTGATGTTGATTTTATCGTAGGTAATAAATATGGTTTAGAATTACTTGTTGCATGTGATGCACAAGGTAAAATGGTTCCTGAAACTGGTGAGGAAATTGCTGGAATGTATTGGGAAAAAGCAAACAAATTCATTATTGCTAGCTTAGAAGAAAGTGGTAAATTAGTTGCTGCACATGATTTAGTGCATAGATATCCATATGATTGGCGTACTAAAAAACCAGTAGTATTTAAAGCTACTTTACAGTGGTTTGCTTCGATTGAAGAAAAAAGAGAACAAATCTTAGATCAAATTGAAAAAGTAAATTGGACTCCATCTTGGGGTAAACTTAGAATGCATAATATGATTGCTGATCGTGGGGATTGGTGTATTTCTAGACAAAGAGCTTGGGGTGTTCCAATTCCAATTATCTTTGATGAAAATAATCAACCATTAATCGATAATGATATCTTTGATTTTGTTTCTGATAAATTTAGAGAATATGGTTCTAATTATTGGTTTGATTCTGAAGTGAAAGATCTTTTACCATCTAAATATTTAGATGGAAATCATCCAATCGATAAATATCGTAAAGAAGTAGATACTATGGATGTTTGGTTTGATTCTGGATCATCTCATACATCTGTAATTAAAGCACGTGGACTTGAATATCCAGTTGATTTATATTTAGAAGGTTCAGATCAATATCGTGGTTGGTTTAACTCTTCATTAATTATTGGCACTTGTATAAATGGAGAAGCTCCATATCGATCAGTATTAAGTCATGGTTTCTCTTTAGATAGTAAAGGTGAAAAAATGTCAAAATCAATTGGTAATACAATTGAGCCTAAAAAAGTATTCAATCAATATGGTGCTGATGTCTTTAGATTTTGGGTTTCTAGTGTTGATTATCAATCTGATTTTAAAGTTAGTGATGAATCGTTAAAACAAGTTGCTGATTCATATCGTAAAGTTAGAAATACTTTTAAATTTATCTTAGGAAACTTAAAAGATTTTAATAAAAGTGATTTATTAGATATTGAAGAATTAAGTGATGTAGATAAATATATGTTAATTAAATTAAATAAATTAAATGATAAATGTATTAATGCATATAATAGTTATGATTTTAATGTTGTATATAATAGTATTAATAATTATATTGTTAAAGAACTAAGTGCTTTCTACATGGACTTTACAAAAGATATCTTATATATCTTAAAAGAAAATGATCTTAGAAGAAAACAAGTTCAAACTGTTTTATATCATTGTATTGAAACACTAAATATGTTGTTATCACCAATCTTAGCTCATACAAGTGAGGAAGTATATGGTTATCTTCCAAAAGATGATAAAAAGGTCTCAGTTCATCTAGAAACTATTCCTAAAGCATTTGAGATTAAAGATAGTGAACAAATTGAAGAGAAATTTGATTTATTTATGAAACATAGAGATGATGTATTAAAAGCAATTGAAGTAGCAAGAGAAGAAAAAGTAATTGGTAAATCTTTAGAAGCTAAAGTTATTGTAGAATTTAAAGATGATTATAAATTTATTAAAGATTTCTCTGATTTACATCAATTATATATTGCTTCAAATGTTGAGTTTGCTAAAGCAAGCGATGCTGAAGAATTAGAAACAGCATTCATTAAAGTTGAGAAATTTGAAGGTTATACATGTCCTAGATGTTGGAATGTTGTAAGTGAAGATGATGTTATTGGAGAACTTTGTTCAAGATGTGATGATGTAATTAATAACTAAATTTAAGGGCTCTTTGTCAAATAGAGGGGAATAACAATTTCCATTGATAATTAGTCGCAAGCTTAACCGAAAGGTTAAGCTTTTTTAATTAGGTTGAAACATATCATTATCCTTAGCTTAAAGTTGAGAAATGAACGATAACCATATGATACTCTTTTTATTACTTTTATCTTATTATTAATACCTTCAATAGGTCCATTACTATATTCACTTGTCATTGATTCAATTACTAGTGAATCATGCTTTACTAGGGTCTTAATAGCAGTTTGCATATAGCTAGAAACATTTGAAGTGTCCTGCTTAATTAATTTCTGATACTTGTCTTTATTATCGTACTTAAAGCATCTTAAGATACTTTGATACAAATTATAGGTTTCTTTAAACTCTTCATCTAAGTTGACTATATAATCAACTACCATTTTGGTAGTTACCATGTAATCAAATGACCTATGGTTATAATACTTTGTATCATTGAGATCATCTTCAAACATAAGCAATTGCTTCCAATTACTTTTGATTT
>JAVWHL010000023.1:0-18210 GCA_036640095.1 Erysipelotrichales bacterium
TCTAAAGAAAATAATATCTTCTTCCTTTAAAAAAATATGTGTTGCCTTTATAGATTTATACCATATTTCTAAAACTAATTCATAATCTTTATTAGTTGCTTTTTTATTTATTAACATATTTCTCTCTCCTTTTTTATATCATCCCTTTTCTCTTATAATTTATATTTCCAATCCTATAAATATATAGTCTTAGTGTCAATATAAAAAACTTCTCTATCAAAAGATAAAGAAGTTTTAATTTTATAATAAGAAATAAATATATAAATAGATATATGAAATTACAATACTAAAGATTGTAATAAAGAATCCTTTTTTAAGGAAATCTAAATAACTAATTTGAATACCATCTTTCTTAGCAATTCCTACTGCAATAACATTTGCACTAGCACCTAGAATAGTTAAGTTACCACCTAGACAAGCACCAGCTGCTAAAGCGTACCATAGAACATCAGCATTTGCACCATATTCTGGTACTACATCTTTTAGTACTGGAATCATTGTAGAAACAAATGGAATATTATCAATAAATCCACTTAAAACTGCAGAGAACCACATAATTGCAGTATATGCTTTAGTTAAATCACCATTAGTAATATCAATTATAAATGTTGCAATTATTTTTAGAACACCTACTTCTTCTAAAGCACCCGTTAAAATAAATAGTCCCATGAAGAAGAAAATTGAAGTCCAATCAACACTAGTATATGCAGCTTCTATAATCTCTTCAGATTTAAGTGAAGCAAACAATAACATAGTGAATGCAGTTAATATACTTAATAGTGCTGGAGAAATACCAATATGTTCTCCAAAAATAAATCCTGCAATTAATACAATAATTACAACAATTGAAATATTCATTAATTTTCTATCTTTAATGAATTCTTTTTCATCCATTTTCATTACTTCATCAATTGCTTCTTGAGTAAATACTGATAAATTCTTTTTAAACATAATTCTACAAATCACTAATGAAACCACAATGATAATTAATACTAATGGTAACATTACTTTTGCAAATTCAACAAACCCAAATCCAACTTGTTGAGAAATCATAATATTAGGTGGATCTCCAACAATCGTTGCTGTTCCTCCAATATTAGATAAGAATACTTGAATTAGTAAAAACGGATACGGTGATATCTTCAACTTATGTGTAATTGATAGTGTAATAGGTGCTAATAATAAAATAGCAGTTACATTATCTAAGAACATACTTACAAATGCAGTTAATACTCCCCATGCCATTGCAATAGCAAGAGGTTTACCTTTACATACTTTTGCTAGCTTTACACCAACATACTCAAACATACCACTACGACCAGCAATAGATACTGTAATCATCATACCAATTAATAAGAATATTGTATTCCAATCAACATATTCTCTTATTGCTTTATCCCATGATAAAATACCTAATGCTACGATAAGTAAACCACCAACCATAACAATTACTGAACGATTAATTTTTTCACTAACAATAATTGCATAGGTAATTAGGAAGATTACTAGTGTTACAATAAATTCCATAAATTGCCTCCTAAAAATAAAATACTATTCTTCTCTCCAAAAGATAGTATAAAAATTATAAATACTTAACGATGTTAAGACTATTAAATTATAACACACACTATGAGTAATAACCAATTAAAAATACTGCTAATAATAAGACAGCTATATACTTATACACTATTGGTTAAGTTTTAGTGGTTTTTATTAAAGTTAGTATCTTTTATTAATAGATTTTTCAATGCTATCAATAAAAGATATAACAAAGTATGTGAATTTTTAATCTTGAAATAATAAAAAATACCCTCAGTTATATACTAAGGGTATCAATTCTTATTATTAATCAGTTTTAATTACATATTCTTTATCATAATCGATAGTTACATTCATATTAGACTCAATATTACCTCTAATAATCTCTTTTGCTATTAAAGTTTCAATATTCTTTTGAATATATCTTTTTAAAGGTCTAGCCCCAAAGACTGGATCATATCCATCTTGAGCTACTTTATCTAAAGCAGATTGACTTAATTTAATACAAATATTATCATCTGCTAAACGTTGATTTACCTCATTTAAGAATTTATTGATAATTTGTTCAACTAAATTTTCACTTAATGGATTAAATAATACAATATCATCAATTCTATTTAAGAACTCAGGTCTAAAGTAAGTTTTTAATAACTCATCAATCTTACTTTGCGCATCTACATCTTGTTCTAGTAAATACTCAGAACCTAAATTTGAAGTCATAATTATAATTGTATTTTTAAAATCAACATAACGACCTTGTGAATCACTTAAATGACCATCATCTAAAATTTGTAATAAAATATTAAAAACATCTTTATGTGCTTTCTCAATTTCATCTAGAAGAATAATTGAATATGGTTTTTGAAGTATTGCATTAGTCAATTGACCTCCCTCATCATAACCAACATAACCTGGAGGAGCTCCAACTAATCGAGAAACACTATGTTTCTCCATATACTCACTCATATCTATTCTAACAATTTGATCTTTACTATCAAACATCTCTAGTGCTAATGATTTAGCAATCTCTGTTTTACCTACTCCTGTAGGACCTAGAAATAGGAATGATCCAATTGGACGATTAGGATCTTGTATTTTTGCACTTGATCTAATTATCGCATCAGAAATCTTATCAATTGCTTCATCTTGTCCAAATACTAATGATTTTAAGTTTTGATCTAATGTTAATATTTTATCTCTTTCTTTTTGAACTAGCTTTGAAATAGGAATCCCTGTCCAATTTGCTACTACTTGGGCAATGTTATCTTCACTAACAGATTCACTAAGCAATACATTCTCTTGCTTATCTTCCCTTTCTAATTCACTTAATTCTTTTTCTAATTGTGGTATCAAACCATATTGTAAACGAGCCGCTTCTTCAAGCAAACCACTATTAGAAGATGATTCTAAATCATGTCGTGCTTTATCAAGTTGCTCCTTAACTTTTTGAATACGACCAATACCCTCTTTTTCTTTTAACCATTGTGCTTGCATAATATCATGCTCATCTCTTAATTCAGCAAGCTCTTTATTTAAATCAGCAAGACGCTCTTTAGATTTTGATGATTCTTCACTCTTTAATGATGTAGCTTCAATTTCTAATTGTTGAATTCTTCTTGTAAGCTCATCTAAATCACTAGGCATTGAATCAATTTCAGTTCTAATAGTTGCACATGCCTCATCAACTAAATCAATAGCCTTATCAGGTAAAAACCTATTTGTTATATAACGCTTCGAAAGTTTAACTGCTGCTACAATTGCATCATCTTGAATCTTAACACCATGATGTATTTCAAAACGTTCTTTAATACCACGAATTATAGAAATTGCATCTTCTTCATCAGGTTCTTCAACCATTACTTTTTGAAATCTTCTTTCTAAAGCAGGATCCTTTTCAATATATTTTTGATGCTCCATTAAAGTAGTTGCCCCAACACAATGTAGTTCACCACGCGCTAACATCGGCTTTAATAAATTAGATGCATCCATAGCACCTTCAGTCTTACCAGCACCTACTAATGTATGAATTTCATCAATAAATAAAATAATACGACCATTAGATTCTTTTATTTCATTTAAAACAGCTTTTAAACGCTCTTCAAATTCACCTCTAAATTTAGCACCAGCAATTAAAGCTCCCATATCAAGTTCATATATAATTTTATCCTTAAGACCCTCAGGAACATCTTGTCTAACAATACGCTGTGCTAAACCTTCAACGATTGCTGTTTTACCAACACCTGGCTCACCAATTAAAATCGGATTATTCTTTGTCTTACGAGAAAGAACTCTAATAACACGTCTAATCTCTTCATCACGACCAATAACAGGATCAATCTTATTTTCTCTAGCATCAGCCACTAAATTACGACCATATTTACTAAGAGCATCAAATGTTCCATCAGGATCTTGAGAAGTTATATTCTTATTCTTTCTAATTTCACTTATAGCTTCTTCAACATTCTTTACATTAAGATTATACTTATTAAACAATGGACTTAATTTTTTATCATTTACTTTAATTAATGCTAAAAATAAAACATCTATTGATAAAAATTCATCATTCTTTTCACTCATTATTTTATCAGCCACTACAAAAACTTCATTTAACTTAGGACTAATTGAAAGATTATCAACTAGTTGCGTTGTTGTTGGCTCTTTTAATACTAAATCATTTATATCAATACCTAAATTTGTTATATTAACATCTAATTTTTCAAGGATTCTTATTACTAAGTTATCATTATCATTTAATATTCCACTTAATAAATGAACAGTATCAATATAACTATTCTTATTTTCTATTACACTATTTTGTGCATTTACAATTACTTCACTTACTTTTGTTGTAAATTTCTCTGGATTCATACTATTACCTCCCTTATTTATCCTACATTAATATTATATAATTATTTTAGCACTCTATCAATCAAGTGCTAAAAATATACATAAATATATTTTTTGCCTAAGTACTCTAAAAATGGTAAAATATATTTCATATGGAGGTAATTAATAATGGAGAAAATAATTAAAGGTAAAGATGTAGCATTAAAGATAATAAAGGAAATATCAGAATTAAAAAAGGATATTAAAACAAGTAAACCTACCCTAGCAATAATAAGAGTTGGTGAACATGGAGATGATATCACATATGAAAAATCCATTATTAAACGCTTTGATCAATTGGAAATAGAAACTAGACAAGAAGTTTTAGATTTAAATACTTCTTTAGAGCAACTTCTTAGTGTTATAGAAAAACTAAATAATGATAGTAGTGTTAATGGAATTATTATATTAAGACCATTACCTAATCACATCGATGAGGATATCATTGCACAGGCAATTAATCCATTAAAAGATATTGATGGTATGTCACATATAAATATAGCAAGACTATTCTTACAAAACGAACAAGCAATTGTACCTTGTACACCCCAATCAGTTATGGAGATATTAGATTACTTAGGTATATCTCTTGGTGGTAAAGATATTACTATTGTTGGAGCTGGAATGGCTGTAGGACGCCCTTTATCAGTTCTATTATCAAATCAAAGAGCAACTATAACAATATGTCGCAGCATGACTAAGGATTTAGTTAAAGAGTGTAAAGAAGCTGATATAGTTATTGCAGCTACAGGACAAGCCAAACTAATAAAAGCAGAACATATTAAAGATGGCGCTATTGTAATTGATGTTGGAATCAATCTTGATGAAAACAATAAACTAGTAGGCGATGTAGATTTTGAACAAGTAGTTGATAAAGTAAAACATATTACACCAGTACCAGGTGGTGTAGGATCACTTACAACTTATATACTTGCCAAACAACTATATAAAGCAATCATTCTACAAGAAAAATAAAGAGATATTCATTACGAATATCTCTTTATTTATCCTAAATTTTTAATTTCTAATTCTATTTTATTATCATCAAGTTCTTTTTTATAGTATAAATCATTAATTTTAATAAAACTATTTTCTTTTAGATTTTCAATATCGACATCATCTATTTGAACAAGATTACTAGAACCTAATATTTCATTTAGATGTCTAATTAAAGCCCCTCTATTTTCAGATTTGGTTTCCATTTCTAAACTAAAAATATATTTACTATCTTTAGAAGTCTTTAGTTTAGCTTTAACTCCATCTATTTTACATTCATATTCTTTTTCTTTAGAATCATCATCAGTAATTATTGCAATTTCACCTTTACAATTCTTAAAATAGTCTAGCTTAATTGGCATACTTTTGACCATCTGGCCTGTATTTTCATTAGTATTAGGTTCATCAATATGATCATCTACATCTTTATCTTTGCATCCAAACATTAAAAACGATACAAATAATAATACAAATACTTTTTTCTTCATAATAATCCTCCTATTTATTAATTTGATACATTACAAATTGTTCATCTTCAATAACTCTAAAATCATTAAAACCTAATTCTTTAATTAGTCCTTCTATTAATAGTTGAATATCATCATTTAAATAGATAATTCTTTCAGCAATAATTAGTGAAGCATTATCACGCATTAATACATGAATTCCACTTAATGCTTTCTCTAAGTCTTCCCAATATAATATATTATCAAATACATAAACTAAATCAAAACTATTTTTCTTTAAGCCTAGTTGATGGACATCACCTTGAATAATACCAACTTGTCCTCTATCAATAATTTCTTTATTTAGAGTCCTAGCATACTCAACAGCATCTTTAGATTTATCTATTCCAACTACTTGAGCTTTTTTAAAATGATTTGCCAATGCTTTACTAGATGTCCCACTTCCAATACCTAAATCAAGTATATCATGCACATCATCAACGATTGTGTTTTTAATTGCCCATTCATAAAGACTATTATTTTTTTTAGCCCATCTTTTTAACATGAATTTAGCACCAAATCCATTTGGATTACTTCCTTGTCTAGACAAAGCCTTAAAAATCAAATATAAACATATTATTATTACAACAATAAAAATAACTGAATTAATCATATTATCATCCCTTACATATCAAATAAAAAGTCTTCACCCTTTTGTACTTCAACAAAACTAAGACCTTCAAAATCTTGTTGACGTAATGCTTCATAAACTAAAATACTAACACAATTAGATAAATTTAAACTTCTAGCAGAAGCTGCCATTGGAATTCTAAGACAAGTATCTAAATTATCCTTTAATATTTCATAAGGAATTCCAGCACTTTCTTTTCCAAAGATTAAGTATATATCTTCTTTTACATTACTAAAATCAAAACTACTATGAGCTTTCTTACCATATCTAGTTAAGAAGAAATAACTACCTTGATTAGCTTTTTTAAATTCATCCCAATTAGAATAAGTAGCATAATCCAATCCCTCTAGATGGTTTGCAGTACTTCTACGAACATCCTTCTTATGTAAATCAAAACCTAGTGGTTCAATTAAATGTAATTTAGTATTAGTAGCTGTACAAGTTCTTATAATATTACCAGTATTTTGAGGTATTTCAGGTTCATACAAAACAACATTTATAGGCATATTATCGCTCCCTTACTATTTTTTCAATTTGTTTTAATGCTTTAGCACGATGTGAAATACTATTTTTATGATCAGCACTTAATTGTGCATTTGTTTTATCTAAATCTTTTAAATAAAAAATAGGATCATATCCAAAACCATTTTCACCACGACGTTCCCCTATTATTTCTCCATATAAATAGTCTTCAACAATATATTCTTCATCTTCACTTATTACAAGTGCCATTGAACATACAAAACGAGCTTTCTTATTCTCAACACCATCCATATTTTTGATTAGTTTATCTACATTATCACTATCAGATTTATGTAGACCAGCATATCGTGCTGAAAATATTCCAGGTTCATTGTCTAATGCCTCAACCTCAAGACCAGAATCATCTCCAATAACTGGAATCTTTACTAAATCAAATATAGTTTTAGCTTTTATATATGCATTTTCTTTAAAAGTTGTGCCTGTTTCTTCAACATCAATATCTATATTAATATCTTCTAAAGATAATACTTCAATATTATAATCAGCTAAGATAGCTTTAATTTCTTTAATTTTGTTCTTATTATTACTTGCTACTATTAATTTTTCCAATATTTTCACCTTACTTTATAATTAAAGCCCTATTAATATAGGGCTCTAGTTTTTTATTTATGTTGATTCATTGCTTTCATTGTTTGTTTAATTTGAGCTTCAGATGGTTTACGTCCCATTTGCATATACATTGCTCTAATCATTTTTTCATTTACAGGTGGATTTTTTTCTAATTCTTTTTTAAATTGTCTTCTTGTAAGAAAGAAACCAATAGCTCCACCAACAATTAATGAAATAATTATTGTAAATATTTCCATTGCCATAGATATTACCTCCATTCACCATTAATATTATATCAAAGTATTAATTACTTAACAATGTTTTTTATGATTGATACAACATTCTCAACATTGAATCCATAGTTTTCTACAACTGTAGATCCAGGAGCTGATGCACCATACATATCGATACCTAAAATTTGATTATCTTTTAACCCATACTTATGCCATCCATAAGTAGAACCCATTTCTAAGACAAGTCTTTTCTTGTATTTTGATGGTATAATTTCATTCTGGTATTTCTTAGATTGTGCTTCAAATAAATTACGTGAAGGCATACTGACAACACGAACATCGATATTATCTTCTTTTAATTGTTTTGCTGCTTTAGTTGCTAAGTTAACCTCAGAACCTGTTGCAATTAATAAACAATCTACTTCTTTAGTTTCTTGTTCAACAATATATGCTCCTTTTAATGCTTCTTCACTATTACTATTAGCTTCAACTTCTAAGTTTTGTCTAGATAAAACAATTACAGTTGGAGTCTTTTTACTATTAATAGCAACATTCCATGCAGCTACAGTTTCAGTTGCATCACAAGGTCTAATTACATTTACATTAGGCATTGCTCTAAGCATTGCTAAATGTTCAATTGGTTCATGTGTTGGTCCATCTTCACCAACAGCAATTGAATCATGTGTTAAAACATGAATTGTTGGAATTTGCATTAATGCTGCCATCTTGATTGCTGGTTTTAAATAATCTGAGAAAACAAAGAATGTTGATCCAAAGATTTTAATACCACCATGAAGCATAACTCCATTATTGATTACAGACATTGCAAATTCACGTACCCCATAATTAATATTACGTCCCAAGTAATTTTCAGCATTAAATAGACTACTATCTTTTATTGTTGACATACATGATCCAGATAAATCTGCGCTTCCACCCATAAAAGTAGGAAGTTGCTTAGCAATATGATTTAATACATCATTACTACTATTTCTAGTCGCTTGTTTTTCGCCAGTTTCTTTAAAATCATAATCACTGAAATCAACTGTATATTCATTGTTCATTACTTTATTTAATTCTTCAAATTTTTCAGGATATTCTTGAGCATATTCTTTAACTAATTTATTCCAATCACGGTATGCTTTTTCACCAGTTTTAATTTGTTGATAAGTAAATTCATCATATACCTCATTAGAAACATAAAATTCTTCAAGTGAATGATTAAGGAATTTTTTAACATTATCCCCATCTTCTTTTCCTAAAGGAGCACCATGTGTTTTAGAAGTACCTTGATTAATTGAACCATATCCAATAATCGTTTTCACTTCAATTATAGTCGGTCTTGATTCATCTAGTTTAGCCATTTTAATAGCATTTTCTAATGCTCTTATATCATTACCATCAGCAACACTTAAATATTGCCAACCAGCACTTTCAAAACGCATTTTTGTATCTTCTTTAAGAGTTTGTTCTAATGCACCATCTAATGTAACATCATTTGAATCATAGAAAACGATTAGTTTATTCATTTTCCAAAGTCCTGCTAATTGTGCAGCTTCAAAAGTTACACCTTCTTGCATATCACCATCACCACATAATACATATGTATAGTGATCAACAATATTAAAATCAGGTTCATTATATTTTTTAGAAAGAACACTTTCTGCAAGTGCCATTCCTAAAGCCATTGGAATACCTTGTCCTAAAGGTCCAGATGTAGCATCTACACCAGCAGTATGATAAACTTCTGGATGACCTGGAGTTAGTGAATCCCATTGTCTAAATTGTTTTAAATCTTCCATTGAAAGACTATATCCACTTAAATGTAATAATGAATATAGCAAAGCTGAAGCATGACCACTTGCTAAAACAAAGCGATCACGATTAAACCAATCAGCTTTTTTGGGGTTAATTTTCATTTCTTTAAATATTTCATAACCTATTGGCGCACTACCTAAAGGCATACCTGGATGTCCAGATTTAGCTTTATTTACCATATCAATAGATAATGCTCTAATTGTATTAATTACTTGTTGTTCCATCATTAATCCCTCTTAATCCATACTTTTTTCATTACATCTCCAGCTTTCATTGCTTTAGCAATTTCTAAGCCACTTGTAACTTGACCAAAAACTGTGTGTACTCCATCTAAATGTGGTTGTGCTTCATGGACGATAAAGAATTGTGAACCACCTGTATTACGTCCAGCATGTGCCATAGATAATGATCCTGGAACATGTTTATGTGGGTTGTTTTCTGTTTCACATTTAATTTTATAACCTGGACCTCCATTACCAATTCCATTAGGACATCCCCCTTGTGAAACAAATCCTGGAATTACACGATGGAAAGTTAAGCCATCATAGAATCCATCCTCAATTAACTTTACAAAGTTTGCTACTGTACCTGGTGCTTCATTTTCAAATAGTTCAATTTCAATTAATGAACCATCATTCATTTCAATTATTGCATTCATTATTTATTATCCCTTTCTGCTTTCTCTTTTTTTAATTTATCTGGAGTAACATCATTACCCTCTTCATCAATCACTTTAATTCCCATTAAATGATCTTTAAAACCAGCTCTAAATATTTTAATATATTCTTCCCTTAGTTCTTGTTGTTCTTTTAATTCATCATTAGTAAGTCCCTCACCCTTTTTCTTATGGGCAAGGAAATTAATTCTATCAATTAATTCTTTTGGAATCTCAGCCATTATATCTCTCCTATTTTTGGTATGTTTTAATTCCTAATTCAGCTTTTTGTTCATCACTTATAATCCCTGGTGCACTTGTCATTGGGCAACTAGCACTAGCATTTTTTGGAAATGCGATAACATCTCTAATTGAATCAGAATTAGTTAATATCATTGCTAATCTATCAAGACCTAGAGCAATCCCTCCATGAGGAGGTGTTCCATATTGTAATGCATCTATAAAGAAGCCAAATTGTTGTTTGATATCTTCTTGGCTAAAGCCTAATACTTTAAACATATTATTTTGCATTTCTTGATCATAAATTCTAAGTGATCCTCCACCTACTTCATAACCATTTAAAACAATATCATATGCTTGAGCTCTTGCATTACCTGGATCTTTTACAAAGCTTTCTTCATGTTCTACTGCAGGTCTTGTAAATGGATGATGTGCTGCATAGTATCTTTGGTCTTCTTCATCGTATTCAAATAATGGCCAATCAATTACCCAACAAAATTCAAATCTATTTGCATCAATTAAATTTAATTCTTTAGCTAAATGATTACGTAAAGCTCCTAGAGCATTACAAGTTGTTTCCCATTTATCAGCAACAAATAATACTAAATCATTTGCTTTTAAATCTAATCTATTAGTTAGTGCATCTTTATATTTATCATCAAAGAACTTAGCAATTGGACCAGCAATTCCATTTTCATCTACTTTAATCCAGGCTAATCCTTTAGCATGATTTTTCTTAGCAACTGCTTCTAGTTTATCAATGTCTTTACGTGAATAATTACTTGCTTGATCTTTAACCACTAAAGCTTTAACACTATTTCCATCTTTTATTGTATTAGCGAATACTCCAAATTCAATTCCATCTAAAGTTTCATTTAAATCTTGTAGTTTCATATCAAATCTTAAATCCGGTTTATCAATACCATAATCATTCATAGCATCATCATATGCAATTCTTCTAAAAGGAGTTTCTATTTCTAATCCTTTTACATCTAACATCATTTTCTTAAACATAGCTTCAGCTAATGTCATTATTTGATCTTGAGATAAGAATGATGTTTCAATATCTACTTGCGTAAACTCAGGTTGACGATCTGCTCTTAAATCTTCATCTCTAAAGCATTTAACAATTTGATAATATCTTTCAAAACCAGCTACCATTAATAATTGTTTAAATAATTGAGGTGATTGAGGTAATGCATAAAACATTTCATCATGAACACGAGAAGGAACTACATAATCACGTGCCCCTTCAGGAGTTGAGATATTTAACATTGGAGTTTCAATATCAATGAAATCATTACTATCTAAGAATGAGCGAAGTGAAGAAGTGATTTTATGACGAAGCATAATCTTTTCTTGCATTGGCGCTCTTCTTAAATCTAGATATCTATATTTCATTCTCGTATCTTCTAGTGCATCTGTTTCATCAGCAATTATAATTGGACTAAGATTAGCACTATTAACAATTTCTACTTTATTAGCAACTACTTCTATTTCCCCAGTCGCAAGTTGTGGATTAGCATCTTTACGTTTAGTAACTATACCTTTAACTTGAATGATATACTCATTTTTTATTTCACTTGTAATATCACTAAAACTTTCATCAAGGAATATTTGTGTTATTCCATAGCGATCTCTAAGATCAATAAATACTACTGAACCTAAATTTCTTTTTTTTGCAACCCATCCTATTAAAGTAACTTCTTCATTTTCATTACTTAAATTAAGTTGGGCATTATTGTGTGTTCTTTCCATTATTCATTACCCTTTCACATACGATTTCAAGCCATTGATGACTTAATTCTTCTTGTGTACCATTTTCTAAATCCTTTAAAATAATTGTCTGTGATTCTAATTCAGTTTCTCCAATTAAAATCGCATATCTGATATTATTTCTTTCACAATACTTAAACATAGATTTAAAAGACTTTCCATTATATTCCATCTCAGCACTAATACCTTTATTTCTTAGTCTTTCTAAGATACTAAACGCATGAGTAGTTATACTCTCATCTAGAGGCATTATAAATACATCTAATGGTTTTGGTATAAATAGTTCTGGATTTTCAACATTTGCACTTATTAACATTCGTTCCATTCCCATTCCAAAACCAACACCACTTACTTGTGGTCCACCAAGACTTTCACTAAGACCATCATAACGTCCACCACCAAATAAAGTAGCTTGAGCACCAGATTCCTTATTAGTCGATACAATTTCATAAATTGTATCTGTATAGTAATCTAGTCCACGAACTAATCTTTCATCAATCTCATATTCAACATCAGCAATTTTTAAAATATCTAAAACAGTTTTAAAATATTCATTTGATTCTTCATTTAAGAAGTCTGAAAGAACAGGTGCATTCTTCATAAACTCTTTATCATGATCAACTTTACAATCTAGTAAACGCAAAGGATTTTTTTCTAAACGAGTTAAACAATCAGAACATAACTCATCTTTATAATCACTAAAGTATTCTTGTAAATGATTACGATATTTTATTCTAGATTCATTATCTCCTAAAGTATTAATTAATACTTTCAAATTTTTCAATCCTACCTGCTTACAAATATCTAAGCCTAATAGAATAGTCTCTGCATCAACTTGAGGACTTTTAACTCCAAGTACCTCAACTCCAAATTGATGGAATTGTCTTTGACGGCCTTTTTGAGGACGCTCATATCTAAACATAGGTCCCATATAATACATTTTTACTGGTTGGTTATCATAACCAAACATCTTATGCTCAATATACGCTCTAACACATGCTGCTGTACCTTCAGGTCTAAGTGTTAAGCTACGCTCTTTTTTATCATTGAAAGTATACATCTCTTTAGATACAACATCAGTAGTTTCCCCAACTCCACGTCTAAATAAATCTGTACTTTCAAAAATAGGTGTTCTTATTTCTTGATAATTATATTTAAGTGCTGTTTTTCTTATAATCTCTTCAAAGATATGCCACTTATTAGTATCCTCAAATAGTAAATCCTCTGTACCACGAGGTCTGCTTATTTTAGCCATAATAATCAACCTTTCTATAAAAATAAATCAAGTAATTCTTGATTTATAAATAATAATATCTATCTAATAGTATAACAAAAATAAGACCATAAAGTCAATTAGATATAAATGCTCTAAGCCTTATTTTACCCCTATATTATGCACTTTTAATCAATATTAGATATATTTGAAGGAGCATTGATAAAACCAATCCCTTTAAATTTTATTGGTAAAGAAGCATTAAATGTAAAAGAAGGGCCATTAGATACTTGAAAGTGAAGATGTGGACCATTAGTATTTCCACTATTACCACACTTTGCGATAACATCACCTTGCTTAATACAATCATTCTTCTTAACCAAAATACTTCCCTTTAATAGATGTGCAAGCATACTATATTCACCATTACTATGCTTAATAATAATATGATTACCTCTTATATCAGACGCACTAGAATTTGCTAGCCTATCCAACCTCATACTCTCATCACTAAACTTATCTACAATCGATACCACTACCCCATCTAAGGGAGCTATTACCTCTTTACCATAACAATAATTATCATTTAAATCATAAAAATCTTTATTATATATTTTATTATCTTCATCCCTTATTTCAAAATCATAGGCATATCTTTGTGAAATCAAATTCCAAGAATGTGAACTAGCTTTATTTATTCCACCATATTCAACAAACCACTCGCCTTTAAAAGGTAAGATATATTCATTGACAAAGACATGATTATCAATACTTATAGCATTATTTTTATACTTTCTTTCTAAATACTTTTGACCCCACTTTTGTCTTAGCCATTGATTATAATAAGGTAATGCTTTTACATTTTCTATATACTTATATATAAAGTCAATTATAAATATAATAATAAAAATTAAAAATACTTTTAGATCATCTTTTCCAAGTAGAAAACCTGCTATTCCCACAAGAAAAAGCCATTTTAAATAAAATAGCTTTTTCATTTATATTATCCTCTTTAAATGAAGAACTGGATACTCTAGATTTATTCTATCTAATTCACTACGATTAATTATTTCAAACCCATTTCTTAAATAGAATTCTTTTGCTTTATTATTTTGCTCATTAACATCAATAAAGATTATATTAAAATTACTTAATAACATATCTAAACTAGCATGTCCTAATCCTTTACCTATATAATCAGGATCTAGAAACAGCATCTCTAACATATGATTATTTATACCAGCAAACCCAATTAAGTCTTCACCATTATATAATTCAACGATATCAATAATATTTAAACTACGATGAAATTCTCTTTCAACACTAATCCAATCTTCATCAATAATAAAATCATATGTCGTTTTAATAGAACGATGCCATATTTTTATAATCTTTGCACGATTCTTATTTTCTAAGTATTCATATCTCATTTTAATCACCTATTTATTAACTCTGATAACCTCTAAGACACCATCGATTTTTAATAAATTCGCTTTAATACGTTGGAGATGCTCACCATTAATAACTCTAACATTCATTGTTATTTCGGCAATAATATCATTTGGTTTACTATCCATTGATATAACTTGACCATTTCCTTGAGAAAGAGAAGTAACTATATCACTAATTAAATACATACGATCATATGCTTTAATAGTAATATCAACAAAGTAATATCTACCTTTTAATGCTATTGGATCCCAAGATACTGGAATAAATGCCTTTTGATTTAAATTCTTAATATTAGGACAATCTTCACGATGTATCTTAATAGCTTTACCACTCGATACATAACCTATTATCTCATCACCAGGTATTGGATTACAACAATTAGCAAGCTCAATCGCAATTGAATCAATACCTTCAACAATAATACCCTGATCAACAGTTTTTAGATTAGTAGTTTGTTTTTTAAGTAATTGTGGTATTGAAAAGACAGGCTTAATATTATATAAACTATCTATAAGTTCATCTACATCAGCTTTTTTATTAGCTAAAGAAACAAGCACATCATTAAAATTAGATACTTTATAAAACTTAATACTACGCTCTTGCGCTTCTTTTGTTAAATAATGTTTTTCATCTAATTCTCTTTCTTTAATTCTCTTAATTAAAATAGCCTTACCTTTTTCAATAAACTCTTTTCTTTCAGATTCAGATTTGTTCTTCAAGAAATGCTTAATACGCTGACGAGCATTAGTTGTCTTAACAAAATCTAACCACCCCTCTGATGGACCAGGAGCATTATTTTGTGTCTGGATTTCAACTACATCACCAGTTTTAAGCTTCGTATTGAATGGTACAAAGTTACCATTAACTAAGGCACCAGTCATATTTTCAGCTATCTTACTATGAATTTTATATGCAAAATCAATTACACAAGCTTCTTTTGGTAAGCTTATTACTTTACCTTGAGGACTAAGTGCATAAACATTTGCTTCAAAAATATCACGCTGTAAATTGTGCATATATTCTTTTGCTTGAACATCACTAGAATCATCAGATAAAGATACAAAATCTCTAAACCAATGAAGTTGTTCTTCTAAGGCTTGCTGTGATATTTTTTCGTTTCCTTCTTTATATCTCCAGTGTGCAGCAAATCCTCGTTCTGCAATATCATCCATTTCTTGAGTTCTTATTTGAATCTCAAAAATCATACCACCACTACCTACAATTGTAGTATGCAATGATTGATACATATTAGGCTTTTTCATTGCTATATAATCTTTAAAACGACCTGGTATTGGACGATATTTATTATGGATTAGACCAAGTACACCATAACAAGTCATAACATCTTTACAAATAATTCTAATTGCTTGTAAATCATATATTTCATCAAACTTCTTATGTTTATAAACCATCTTTTTATAAATACTGTAAAGATGTTTAGAACGACCTGATATATTTACTACTATATTATTAGATACTAAAAGACTATCTACCTCTTTAATCATACCTTCTAATAATTTATCACGCTCTTGTTTTTTAAGTGTAACTAGTTCTGCAAGCTCAAAATACTTAGTTTGATCTAAGTAGTATAAACATTTATCTTCTAAAACTGCTTTTATTTCACCAAGACCTAAACGATGGGCAATTGGTGCATAAACATCTAGTGTTTCACGAGCTAT
This sequence comes from Erysipelotrichales bacterium, assembly GCA_036640095.1. GTDB lineage: Bacteria > Bacillota_I > Bacilli_A > JAJDGJ01 > JAJDGJ01 > JAVWHL01. Next base: position 16,717 of record JAVWHL010000023.1, read on the forward strand.
TTTCTTTTGTTTTTCTTCTGGCATAAATTGTAATGTCATCATATTATGAAGTCTATCAGCAAGCTTAACTAAGATAACTCTAATATCTTTAGACATTGCTATAAACAGCTTACGATGATTTTCTGCTAAATAATCTTGTTCAGATACCATTGGAAGATTACCTAATTTAGTAACTGCTTCTACTATAATAGCAACTTCTTCATTAAACATCTTCTCAATATCTTTAACACTGACACCACAATCTTCTACTACATCATGAAGTAGACCAGATACAATAACAAATGGACTTACTTGTAGCTTAGCAAGAATGATTGCAACATTAATTACATGGTTTACATACGGTTCTCCTGAACGTCGCTTTTGTGGAGCATGTTGCTCAACAGCGAAGTCATATGCTTTCTTTATTAATTCATTATGCTCATCTGAATGAATATAACTTGATGTATGAATTAAGATAGACTCAAGAGGAATTACTTCTTGAGAAGATATCATTTGATTCATCTTAGTACTCCATTAATGAAAGAACATTATAATTACTTAATAGTTTTCTTCCATCAAGTTCCTTTAATTCAATCAAGAAGGCACAACCAACTACAATACCACCCATTTGTTCAACAAGTTCTACTGTAGCTTTAATTGTTCCACCAGTCGCTAATAAATCATCAACAATTATTACACGTTGACCTGGTTTAATATCTCCTTTATGCATGCATAATGTATTTGAACCATATTCTAAATCATATGAAACATTAACCGTCTCACGAGGTAGTTTATTCGGTTTGCGAACAGGAATAAAACCTAATTCTAAATTTGTTGCTACAGGACAACCAAAAATGAACCCTCTTGCTTCAGGTCCAACAATTACCTCTGCATCAACTTCTTTTGCGTATTCTGTAAACTTATCTGTTGCATATTTAAAAGCAGCTCCATCACTCATTAGAGGAGTGATATCTCTAAAGATAATCCCTTCTTTAGGAAAATCCTCTACTCTTGCAATATATTTTTTTAAATCCATATTATTACCTACTTTCTTACACTATTATTTTATCAATTTTTAAGACTAATTGCACCCTTTTTATTGTATCTTATAGTCTTCTACAATAATATTTAACTTTTCTTTACCATAAAACTCGTTTACACCTAGTTTAACAATCATATCAACATGATCATTAACCTTAATATCTAAATCACTTTGATTAAAAACCATTACATCAACAGCTTTATGATCTAGTAAAACTGAGATACGATGATGAATATTACCTTTTAAATGTTTAATTTGTGCTACTAATACATTCTTCAATAAGAATAATGGAGCTTCAAACTCATTACCAAAAGGTTCTAAATAACGAAGTGATTTAACATTATCTATACTTAAATCATCTTCTTTAACATCAATTACTTGGTATTCTTTATCACTAATATCTATATCTTTAAAATCATTACTTAATTTTTCATTTATTTCTTTAGCATTTTCTTTATTATAAGATAGTCCCA
>JAVWHL010000024.1:0-17820 GCA_036640095.1 Erysipelotrichales bacterium
TTTTTTTCTTTGTAGTTTGGTTAGCCTCAAGTCTTATACCTTGCTTTCTAAGAAATCTAAACAATGAAGCAGGATGTCTCTTATAGTCATATTTCCTTTTAAGTTTACCATAAAGTTCTATGGTAGAAATATTAGGGTTTCTTCTTAAAAGATCTCTAATAGATTTAAGCTCAGCCTCAGTATGAGAATTAGGATGTTTAGAGTGAGGAGTTTTAGGCTTATCAATTAATGACTCCTTAGTACCATCAAACCTTTTCATCCATCTCATCAGGCTGGCTTTAGAGATATGATACTTTCTAATAACTTGTTCAACAGTCCAATTTTTAGAAGAATAAAGTTGGCAAGCATAGAAGCGGGTATTTATTTTATGAGGAATATAGCGTATACTATTCATAGATAATCAGTCCTTTACAATTTTGTGTAGTAACCTAATTATAACAAGACTGATTATCTTTTTGTTTACTTTGGTCTCACATGTATTGTAACACTACATTTATAAAACAAGATTAGTATGAATCTTGTTTTTTTAAGCTTTAATATATGGTAAAATAAAAGTAGGTGATTAAATGCTAATAAAAGAAGTTATTGTAGTAGAAGGAAAGAATGATGAAGCTTGTTTAAAGCAGTTTTTAGATGTTGATATTATTACAACTAATGGTTCTGCTTTATCAAAAGAGACTTTATCTTTAATAAAAGAGGTTAATGAAACACGTGGTGTTATTATTTTTAGTGATCCTGATTATCCTGGTAAGAAAATAAGAAATACGATAATAGATTATGTTGGTGAAACAAAGCATGCTTTTTTAAAAAAGAGTAAAGCTATTGATCCACGTAAGAAAAAGGTTGGTATAGAACATGCTACTAAAGAAGATATACTAGCATCACTTGAAAATGTAGTAACTTTTGGTAATGAGAATACAATTACATGGGAAGAGTATTTAAAACTTGGTTTTGTTGGTAGTAAAGCTAATCGTCAATATATATGTGATAAGTTAAATATTGGTGTATGTAATGGTAAGACACTATTTAAAAGGCTTAATATGCTAGCACTTAGTTATGATGAAGTAAAAAGATTAATGGAGGAAGATTAATGGATGTTGCAACAAAAACAAAGACGCACGAAATATTAGATAAATATGATCTTCTAGCAAAAAAGAGTTTTGGACAAAACTTTTTAATAGATAATAATATTGTTAGAAATATTGTTAAAGAAGCACAAGTTGATAAAGATACATGTGTTATTGAAATTGGTCCAGGTATTGGTGGCTTAACTTATGAATTAGCAAAACATGCTAAAAAGGTAGTTGCTATTGAAATAGATAATAGAATGAAACCAGTTTTAGAAGATACTCTAAGTGAATATGATAATGTAGATATTGTCTTTGATGATTTTTTAAAGATTGATTTAGTTTCTTTAGTAAATGAGCATTTTGATAAAGATGATCAAATAGTAGTTGTAGCAAATCTCCCATATTATATTACAACAGCAATTTTAATTAAATTGTTTGAACATCAATCACAAATTAATTTAATTAGAATTAGTGCAATGATGCAAAGAGAAGTTGGTTTAAGATTGAGTGCTAAAAAAGATACAAAGGATTATAATTCGCTAACTATCTTAACACAGTATTATAGTAAGCCTAAGCTAGCAATTAAAGTGCCAAAGAGTGTCTTTATACCTGCACCTAAAGTTGATAGTGTAGTGGTTAGTTTTGAGCTTATTAAAGACCAAGAAAAGCCTGTAAATGAAAAATTATTCTTTACATTACTTAGGTTATTATTTAAACAAAGAAGAAAGACAATTTTAAATAATCTAAATGAATATTATCATGATAAAGAAAAAACAACTAAAGTATTAAATGCTTTAGAATTAGATACAAAATTACGTGCAGAAAATCTTACTTTAGATGATATTATAGAAATGGCAAATTATATTGATAGAGAGGAGTCTTAATATGATTTTTAAATCTTATGCAAAAATAAATTTTGCGATTAATATTAAAAATAAACTAGATAATGGTTATCATGAATTAGATATGATAATGGCTAAAATTAATTTATATGATAAATTATATTTTTCTACGTTTAAAGAGGATGAAATAAGACTAACCTGTTCAAATCAATTTGTTCCAACTAATCAAAAGAATTTAATTTATCGTGTAATAGAACGTTTTAAAGAGGAGTTTAGTATTAATGAAGGAATAAGAGTTCATATTATAAAATCTATTCCTATGCAAGCAGGACTTGGTGGAGGAAGCTCAAATGCAGCAACTACATTAGATGCATTATTAGAAATGTATAATATTGAAATGTCACTAGAAGAGAAAGTTGATTTTGTTAGTGATTTAGGTTCTGATATTCCTTTCTTTTTCAATAAAAACTGTGCTAGAGTAAGTGGTCTTGGAGATGTGATGGAGCCAATTACGAATAATTTAGATGATATGCATATTATTTTAGTAAAACCTAATAAAGGTCTTTCTACTAGAATGGTCTATGCTAATGTTGACTTGGATACATGCGCTCATCCAGATATTGATAGTTTAGTTGATGCATTCGATCAAAATGATTATCAATTTTTAGTTAATAATATTGGTAATTCACTACAAGATAGTGCAATTGAAATGAGACCTGTTATTAAAAAGTTAATGGATGAATTAATAGAATTAGGTGTAGATGCTACTTTAGTATGTGGTAGTGGCTCAACAATTTTTGCCTTAACTAAAGATAAAAAAGTAGTAGATAAAGTTAAGAAAGCACATTCAAATAAAAAGAACTTTGTTTATATAACAAAATTAATAAATGAGAAGTAGAGGAGTATTAAAATGAATATAGTAAATATCATAGCGAAAAAAAGAGATAAAATAGAATTGAATCAAGAAGAAATTGAATTCTTTGTAAATGGTGTTACAAATCAGAGTATTGCTGATTATCAAATATCATCATTGTTAATGGCAATTGTTTTAAATGGAATGAGCAATCAAGAAGTAATCTATTTAACACAAGCAATGTTACATAGTGGTGATGTAATAGATTTATCTAGAATTGAAGGAATTAAATGTGATAAGCATTCAACTGGTGGAGTAGGCGATAAAGTAACATTAGTTTTAGCCCCTTTACTTGCATCTTGTGGTGCTACAGTATCTAAGATGTCTGGAAGAGGTTTAGGTCATACTGGTGGAACATTAGATAAATTAGAATCAATTCCTAATTTTAGAGTTGATTTAAGTATTGATGAATTTATCAATCAAGTAAATGATATTAAAGTATCAGTTATTGGACAAACTGGAAATTTAGTTCCAGCTGATAAAGCAATCTATGCTCTAAGAGATGTTACTGGAACAGTTCAATCAATTCCTTTAATTGCTTCAAGTATCATGTCTAAGAAACTAGCAAGTGGTTCAGATGCTATTTTACTTGATGTTAAAGTTGGTGAAGGTGCTTTTATGAAAGATATAGACCAAGCGCGTCAACTAGCTGGAGTTATGGTAGAGATAGGTAAAGGTCTAAACAAAGATGTTAAGGCTGTAATAACTGATATGAACCAACCATTAGGTTATTCTATTGGTAATGCTTTGGAAGTTAAAGAAGCAATCGCAACTTTAAATGGAGAAGGACCAAAAGACTTAGAAGACTTATGTATTAGATTAGGTTCTATGATGTTAGTTCAAGCAAAAGAATATACCAATGAAGAAGATGCAGCAAAAATATTAAAAGAAAATCTATATAATGGGAAAGCAATCGCTAAATTTGTTGAGTTAGTTAAAGCACAAGGTGGCGATCAAACTTATATTGAAGATCCATCTAAATTTGAAATGGCATCTAATATCATTGAAGTTAAAACTGATAAAGAAGGATATTTATATCAATTAGATGCTTTAGGAGTGGCTCAAGTAGCATTAGAACTTGGTGCTGGTCGTCATACTAAAGAAGAAGCAATTGATTATCCTGCTGGAATTGTTTTAACTAAAAAAGTTAATGATAAAGTAGCAAAAGGTGATGTTATTGCATACATGCATACAAATAAAGAAACAGATGAAAAACTAATTAAAATGTTACAAGATTCTTTGATTGTTAAAGATCAAAAACATGAAGATACATCATTAATTAAAGAAATAATAAAATAGGTGATTAAATGGATTTATATAGTAATCTAAGTGAATTAAAGTTTACTGCTAAGCAACAAGAATTATTTACTAAATTAGAATTAAATACAATTTTAGATTTAATAAATAAATATCCTTCACGTTATAATTTTATTATTCCTACAAGTATTGAAGATAATAGTAAAGTTGTAATTGAAGCTAAGATTAATTCGGAAGTTAAGATTGCATATTTTAGAGGTAAAATGAATCGTATATATTTTGATGTTATAAATGATAACCAAATAATAAAGGTTGTCATTTTTAATCGTGCCTTTTTATTACAACATCTTAAAAATACATCTACGATTACTATAATGGGAACATATACTGCAAAGAACAATACTTTAGTAGCAAGTGAAATTAAATTTAAACCGCTTAGTGAAATAAAGGGAATATATCCTGTATATAATTTAGGTAATAATTATAAAAACAATGACTATATTAACCTTATTTCTAAAGTTATTGCTAGTACATATCCTAATATTAAGAATGTTTTACCTGATGATTTGGTTTCTAAATACAAACTTTTACAAAGAAAAGATGCTATTAGACAAATTCATTTTCCACAAAGTAAAGAACATTTATTACAAGCAAATAGGTCTTTAGTTTATGAGGAGTTCTTTATTTATTCTTTAAAAAATATAATTAAAAAGAATAATATGAAAGCAGATTCTTCTTTAATTAAAGATATTGATAATAATGATATAACGACTTTAGTAGATACTCTTTCATATACATTAACACAAGATCAAAAGAATGTTTTAAATGAGATTTATGTCGATTTTAAATCACCATTTAATATGAATAGGCTACTTTTAGCTGATGTTGGTAGTGGTAAGACTCTAGTGGCATTAATTGCTGTATATATGATATATATGGCTGGTTATCAAAGTGCATTAATGGCGCCAACAACTATTCTAGCCATGCAACACTATGAAAGTGCTATGGAATTATTTAGTGATGTTGAAATTAATATTGCTATTCTAACTAGTAATACTAATCCTATTGAAAGAGAAAACATTTTAGAAGACCTAAGAAAAGGTAAAATCGATTTATTGATTGGTACACATGCGATTTATCAAGAGGATGTTATTTATAAAAATCTTGGCTTTGTAGTTTATGATGAACAACAAAGATTTGGTGTTAAACAAAGAGATCAATTAAGAGATAAAGGAAATAATATTGAACAATTAATGTTATCAGCGACACCAATTCCAAGAACTCTAGCACAAGTAGCATATGCTGCTATTCAAATATCTTATATGAAAGAAACTTTGCCTTTTAAAAAAGAAATTAAATCTTACTTCTTTAAAAGTAATAGTATTAAACCTTTTTATGATAAGATGATTGAATTATTAGAAAAGAAGCAACAAATTTATATTGTAACACCATTAGTTGAAGAGAGTGAGACTATTAATACAAAGAATGTTATTGATGTATATGAGAATATTAAAGAACATTTTAGTAATAAATATAGTGTTGGATTAATTCATGGTAAATTAGACAATGATACAAAGCAAAATACTATGATTGAGTTTGCTAATCATGAATATGATATTTTAGTAGCTACATCTTTAATTGAAGTAGGTATTAGTGTTTCTAATGCTAATTGTATAATAATTTATGATGCACATCGTTTTGGATTAAGCCAATTACATCAATTAAGAGGGCGTGTAGGGCGAGGAAGTGAACAAGGTTATTGTGTCTTTCTAAGTACTAGTAAAGAGCCTGAAACAATTGAAAAAATGGAATATATTACAAGTCATAATGATGGCTTTGCTATAGCTGAATATGATATGTTAATGAGAGGACCTGGAGATCTTTTAGGTGTTAAACAATCAGGAATCCCTAGTTTTAATATTGCTGATTTGATTAAAGATGAAAAGATTTATCATTTAGCATATGATGATGCAAAAGCATTGTTTGATGATAAAGAGGCTTATCAAAAATGGCGTCTTAGTTTAAAATAATGAGTATATAGCTAAAAATTAGATTTTGAAATATATAAATATAAAAAATAGAGTAAACATATTAATGGATTACTCTATTTTATATACTACTTATATAATAGTTTATTTATCTTCTTTTTTTATGAAATTTAACTTTCTTAAAACAAAATATAATGCTACAACTATTAATAGTGAAATTATTGTTAGTATTAAATATGCATATTTGTATTTATACTCTGGCATATCAAAATTCATTCCATACCATCCAGCTATAAGCTGAAGTGGTAAAAAGATAGCTGCAATAATAGTAAATGTATTCATACTATGATTTAAAGATATATCTAACTGATTTTGAAAAAGCTCTTTTAATTGAATAATATGCTCAATCATATGCTCAATATTTCTTTCTATTCGTTTTGATTTATTATCTATTAATTTAATATATTGAATAATATCTTTTGTATTATCATTCTCACTTAATAGAACATCAACAAAATCATTTATACTATCATTTCTTCTTTTAAATCTATTAAGTTGCTTTCTAATATATAGTAATTCTTTATTATAATTAGACTTATTTTTATCAGATAATAGTATATTCTCAATGCGATCTATCTGTTTTTGTAGCTTATGAGAATATTCTAAATCTTCTTTGAGAATAATGCTAAGTATTATAACAATTACAAACATTGGATTATTATATTGACTTATATATTTAGAATATTCCTTATTTAATAAATCTACAAAAACATCTATTTTTAATGCATCATCATATAAGAAATAAATACTAGTATCATCTATTACAAAAAATAGATTAGTATTATTATCAATAATTCCTTTATTAATAAGGATATTACCAAAATAATATTCTTTAAAAAAGTCAATTGATATGTTATTAGCAAATGTATTTATCTCACTAAAATAACGTTCATTATAAAAGGGAAGATTCTTCAATTCATCTAAATTTCTTTTGTTTATAAAAGTTAGATTTGCTTTGTATTCGCTTTTTTCTATTAAATTATTATTAATTTTATAGTATTCCAAAGTAATCACCTCGTTACTTAATAATATACACTAAATCATTATAAAATGTAATTATTAAAGAATGTACATTATGAAAATCCAAAATATAAAGTTGACTATATGTGATAAAGTTGTTATTTTAGTGTTGTTATATGATAATGCAAATGATATTATTAAGGTAAGGGGAGTACAACACACTTTGAGTAATTATAAAAAAAATAAAGTGAGGTACTCAAATGAGTGAAAAGTTTAGCAAAGAAGATTTAAAGAAAGTATTTAATCAGATTGGTTCTACTGAATATTTTGTTGAGGATTATGAACAAGAGAATTATTTGTTTAAAAAGAATATTAAAGAAGTTAGAGAATATTTAGATATTATTTCTAATAATTTAAAAGACTATAGACAAAAACAAGAAACTGCTAAGTCAAGTTTAACGAAAAACAACGAACTCTTTATAGATAATAGTAGTCAAACTTCTCTTAATAATATAATAAGTGTTATTGGTGAAAGAGGTTCAGGAAAATCATCATTTTTAGGAAGTTTACGCAATAGTAAATGTATAAAAGAAAAATATTTCTTTTTACCTACAATTGATCCTAATGTTTTTTCAGATTCACTTAGTATTTTAGAAGTTCTAAACTCACAATTATATTCTATAGTTAAAGCACAATGCTCTAATGAACAATTTAGAAGTGAACTCTATAATAAATTAACTGAACTAACAAGTGTAATTGCAGATGTGCGTATCAGTGAAGGGAGTAATGATGCGGGATACTTTTATGCTGAAAATAATTCATACGCAATACTAAGCAAATTAGACAAAAGAGTTAAAATCCAAAAACTTTTTGAAGAGACTGTAAATATTACAAAAAATATAGTTGGTGATAAAGAATTGGTTGTTATAATAGATGATATAGATTTAGTGTCATATGGAAGAATATATTCTATGTTAGAAGATATTAGAAAGTATATTTCACACAATTTCATTGTAGTACTTAGTTATAATAAAATCCAACTTCATCAATCAGTGTTGAATCATTATTTAAACGAAAGTTCGAATTTACTTAAAGAAGATTATATAAATAATGAAGGGCTTTCTAGCCGCGCAGATTTATATTTAGAAAAACTTTGTCCTGTAGAATACCGTACTTTTCTAACCTCAATAGAAGAGATCCTAGAATTGGAGTACTTTTCATTCTTTAAACAGTTTGCACATTTTGATAATTTAGAGGAATTACTAAGAAATGAGCATAAATATGTAATTGAAAAGGAGGGAAATAGTATTAATAATACATCCAAGAAATATACAACCGTAGAAGAATATATTATAAAAGTTTTGAAAGCAAAATTATTTGTAAACATTAACCCATTTGATAATCGTGAAAAAACTTTTTTCCAAATTGCATCTAATCTTAGAAGTCTGATAGATTTCTTATATATAATAATTTTTGATTTTGAAGAAACCTTATTCTATACAAATAATGTGTTAAAGTATGATAAAAGTGCACTATTGAATAATATTGATAAAAACATTCAATATACTGTAAATAAAAACAGTATTTACTTCAGTAGCCAACAAAATCAATTATTAAATGATTTAATTATTGACTCTAATAATGAGAAACGAAATTATATGACATATTCTTTTTTTATAGGACAAATTCATAACGAAGAGTTATTAATGAATATTTTAGACTCAAGCTGGGTAAAACAAGTGAATTATACAGTTGGAGATGTGATAGAAGCTACTGAAAGATATAAGAGTTCAATATATAAAACCGTTGACTTTCATTTTGTATATGTAGTTAAATCAATTTATAACTTATTATTAACTAAATATTTTTTATGTGATACATTAGAGTGTGGCTCAAATTTTGACAAATATTTAAAATTATGTAACAGTAAAATTACTCCTGACTTTATTAAGTACTATAGATTATCCAGTTCTGAGTATTACATTAAATATGATTCTAGTAAAGATGATGAAGGTATTGTTGACTCTATGATATTTTCCACTGAAGCTGCTTTAGGTGAAGTGTATTCATCTGCAAGAAAAAGAAAGGAAAACAAAGAGAATAATAAAAACACTCTGTATACATCAAATTTCAACCCTCAAAGTGTTACAACAAGTATTAGTTATTCTTACCGTCCTATTCTTGTATCTTATTCTTCTATTTTAAACAGAAATGCTGAATATAAGTATTTCCTAGATCCTTTCTCTCGTTTAGTTAGTAAAAAATATATTGAGTCGGAATATAAAGATGGTGAGAGTTTTTATAATACAATTTTATTTACAAACCTATTTCTTGTTGATAGTATTCTTACTAATACATTTTTTAGGTCGTCAGAAAAAAAAGATAGACATTTATATCTTTTAGAAAATGTAAATAAATTTCTATCTTTTAACAATTATGATGGGTCATCTCATATGAATAATAGATATAACAGTTACATCATTTGTGATTTCTTTAATGATAACAAAAGTGGTGTTTTGTTTAAAAATCCAGAAAACATTTGCAAATCTATTATTTCTGAGGAGAATATTGAAATAATAAATGATATGGAATCGTTTAAAAAAAGAAAAATGAAAAAATTTAAATATAGTGAAATTACTTTTATTTTATATGCTAACAAACAATTTAATAATACAGACACTGATATTAAAGTAGATGGAAATAATTCTATGGATCTTCAATATAAAATTATAGTGAAATTGTTAGAAGAACATCATGATAAATTTGATTCTATTATAGATAAAGAATATAAATCCAAGAACCCTTACTTTGCCTTATACTTCCCTGTTTGGGAAGAAAAAATTGAATCTGATATTATAGAGAAAAGAGATAAATCTTTTAGTATAAAAAATAAAACATATCGTTTCAGCGTAAATAACTCTGAAAAACAAATGTTTCAATACATTATACATATAATGAATAGGATAGGTTCTGAACAAAATGAAGAGGTTAAAAATGGATTTGCTTTTGTTATTGAAGGAAAATAAATATGAATGACAACTTAGATACTCTAATAAAACTTATATATAGTTCGAATTTAAATGAGACTAAACTCATTGACCAAAGCATTATCGATTTTAACGAATTTGACCTTAGTAGTGTAAGTTTAAGAGATAGAATAAAAGAAAATTTCAATATTGAATATAAATTTAGATTTAATGAAGAAGAACAAACAGATTTAATTCATAATCATTGTATTCGTTTAATTGAAAAAGGATACAACTCTTCTAATGCAGCATATTTATTTTGCCTTGCGGCTAGGGAAATCTATATTTTTAAAAATAAAGAAGTATTTGTAAAAAATGAGCGAGCTTTTGAGTATGTAGGATTAATAAATAAAACAAGTAGTATTATACTATTGGGCGCATTTTATGCTTGCGAAGTAAAAGATATAGATCTAAAAAAAATGTCATCTGCGACTCGAATAACGCACCACGATATAGATCATGAGCTTGAATATGGGATAAGTGAGAATCATATGCACCTTAAAGGTTCTGGATATAGCTTTGAAATTAGCGTTTTTGATTTTTTTAATACGAGGCTAATGGATTATGAATATTTTGATAGACTATTCAAAAATGATGAATTTACTAAGAAATTAAAGTTAAATAAAACAACAGAAGAAATCCGTTTGTACTTTATGAAACTTAAAGTGTATAAGTTACTATTGTTTTTACTTATGCAACATAATAGTAAAGTTTTTAAGAGTATTTCCCAGACTAGTCGTGATGAAATTTATAATATTTTAGTGAAAATGTTAAAAAGCAAAAATATTTCAACTATTATGTTTTACGCAACTAACAATGATTTTATTATATTTGAAAATAATTTCTTGTTAGTGCACAGTAGTCTTATTGATAATCCAATTAATGGGGATCCTCGTTGTTATCTAAAAAATGAAGTTGAATTTACAAAAGATGTTTTTAAAGAATTATTATATCCTATTGAAAATAGTAATTATTCAAAACAACATAATGATGAGTTTATGCATTATGCTAATAAATACTTCGAAGGAATTGTTCAACTTAAAGATCTTTTAATACATAACAATAGTGATATAGGTTTTGATATGTTTAAAAGAAGAGAAGATAATAAGTTACAAATGATGGCTGAAGATAAGAATAATATAATTATTTATAGAAGTGTTTTTGATAAATATTATCGTGAAAAAAATATTAAAAAAATTGAGTTTCGTACGACTCCAACAAACAAAAAGAAACTTTTAAAATTAATAGAGGATTTACATAATGCAAATAAAGCAGTATATTTATATAATTTAAAAAATAAAGATTCATTTATTAAATACCTTGAAGATAATAAAGACTTTGATTTGGAAAATTGTAAAAAAAGTAATCACAGAGGATTATTTTCGTACTGCCCTTTAGATATACTTAGGAAATATACTAGTAATAGTGATGATATTTATTGTGGAATTAACTCAACTAAGCAAATAGACATACCGGATGAGGAATTTAATTTAGTAAAAAAATCTTATGATGAATACTGTCTTAGAAGAAATGAAAGTAAATTACATTTTATTAAATATGGTTTTATCTTTCATTATATAAAAAGTAATAGTGGTATTTTTGATGGGTTAGAGTATAATTGTAAAGATAATGAAATTAAATATATAGGTCGCTATCAGGATTGGTATTCGACAACTGATAAAATTGTAGATAGTTTTATAAATATATTTGATAATGAAGAGCTTACTTTATATAAAGACAAGTTATTAGCTATAGATACTGCAAATTATGAGAAGTTTGTTCCTCCTGAAGCATATGGTAGACTATTTAGAAAACATGCATTTCTAGTTAAAGATGAATTCAATTTAAATTTCACCAATCATGTTGGTGAAGATTTTAAAGATCTCGCATCTTCGATTCGAAATGTAGCTGAGACAATTGAATACTGTCAGTTTGATATTGGTAATAGACTAGGGCATGCCAATAGCTTAGGGTTAGATGTAGAAAAATTTTATCGAAACAAAAAAATAATTCTTACAAATCTTGAACACCATTTGGATAATCTTGCAATTATGTATCAGTATATTAAGACATATGATGGTGGAAATAAATACGTTTATAATATTGATGAAGAGTTTAAAAAATATAGCAAAGTTTTTTGTAATAATTATGTTTCTAGCAATAGTATATATAATGACTTAGACTTTACAATTAATGATTATTTTGATTTTCTTGTTCTAAAATCGGATAATCCTAAAGCATACTTAATGGATGGTGCAGGATGGTGGGAAAATAACATATCATATCACAATTTATGTAGTAGATATTTTATTGAAAAGTATGAATTCAATTTTAATAGTAAGTGGCACAAAGAGGCGTTTCAAAACAAAAAAGCGCGAAAGCTATTTTATCTTTATCACTATGATAAGTCTTACATTTGCATCGGAAAACAAATATTAAACTTTGATTTAATTGATATGAATTGGTTTATTGAATGTGTGAAATTATTTCAAAGATTTGTCTTACAAAGAGTTGAGGACTTGAAAATTACAATTGAGAGTAACCCTGCTTCAAATCATCGTATAACACATGTTAAAAAATATCGTGACTTACCTTTATTTAATTTTAATGATATCTATGAAGATAACCCTTCAAAGTTTGCAAATGTGTGCATTAATACTGACGATAGTGCTATATTTGAAAATAACTTAAATAATGAGTATATATTAGTTGCAAAAGTTTTAGAGGAAAAAGGAGTAAACCTTTACAAACGAACTCAATATATTAAATATCTCATTGATAAATCAAATAAGGCAACTTTTATCAAGTAAAATTAAATAGCTGTATATAGTTTATATATGCAGTTATTTTTTTATATAGAAAAGATAATTGTTAGTATTAATTAATTGTTGTTTTTTTATGTTTAACAAGATTTTCTTGCTAAAATAATGTATAATTATAATGTTATGATAGTTTAGGATAGGAGGGATAAAATGAATTATTGTGATTATTTATTAAGTCATTTAAATATTGAAATTAAAGATCCTAAACTGATAGAGCAGGCACTTATTCATCCATCATATGCTAATGAGATTAATAAGGTTCATTACAACTATGAACGTTTAGAATTTATGGGCGATGCAATACTACAATTTTTGATATCTGATTTCATCTATAAGAAGTATGAAGATATTGATGAAGGTAAATTAACTGTTCTTCGTGCTAAAGCTGTACGTGAAGAAAGTTTAGCTGCTTTTGCTAATGAATATGAATTATATAATTATATTAAAGTTGGTAGAGGTGAGCAAAAGTCTGGTGGTGTTCATAAGGCATCTGTTCTTTCAAATGTTTTTGAAGCTATAATTGGGGCTATTTATTTAAGTAATGGTTTAGATGATGTATCTAAATTTTTAAAGATTGTTTATGATTCTATTAACACTGGTAATTTTAGTGATGTAGAAGATTATAAAACAAGACTTCAAGAATATGTTCAAGCAGATAATAAAAGAACTGTATCTTATGATTTAATTGAATCTTCTGGAACATCTAATCAGCCTTACTTTAAATTTATGGTTAAAATGGATGATTTAATTTTAGGTTATGGTGAAGGTAATTCTAAAAAGAAGGCACAACAAAGTGCTGCTAAAGATGCATTAGAGAAGTTAGCACAAGAATAATTATAAAGGGGTGAGTTGCTTGGAGAAGATAAAAAGTAGAGTTATAGAGCTTGAAAATGAGTTAAAAAGGTATGCTAAGGAATATTATACTCTTGATAATCCAAGTATATCTGATTATGATTATGACAAATTATATCAAGAGTTAAAAAACTTATTAAATGATTATCCTCAATTTTTAGAAAATGATTCTATCACTAGAACAATTGGATATGATATTTTAGATAAATTTACTAAAGTTGATCATACTTATCCAATGTATTCATTAGATAATGCATTTAGCGAAGATGATTTAATAAGTTTTAATGAAAGAATAATTAAAGAAGTTAATAAAGTAGATTTTGTTTTAGAACCTAAGATTGATGGTCTAGCAATATCATTAACTTATGAAGATGGTGTTCTTATTCAAGGTGTTACTAGAGGTGATGGCTTAATTGGTGAAGATGTAACTAATAACATTAAGACTATTCAAAGTATTCCATTGAAATTAAAGGATAATATTGATTTAGTTGTTCGTGGTGAAGTATATTTAAAAAGGTCTAATTTCATTAGAATTAATGAAATACAAGAATCACTTAATAAACCGTTGTTTGCTAATGCACGAAATGCTGCTGCAGGAAGTCTTAGACAACTAGATTCTAAAGTTGCTGCCGCTCGTAAATTAGATGCATTCTTTTATACAGTAGCAAACTATAATGACTTAGAACTAGAAACACATTATGAATCATTATCTTTTTTAAAGGAACAAGGATTCGATGTTAATGATCAAATTGTTCAAATTAATGATTTAAGTAATATTATGAATGAGATTGAAAAGATTCATAGTAAACGTGAAATTAATGATTATGATATTGATGGAGCAGTATTAAAGGTCAATAGTTTTTCTATTCAAGAACAGCTTGGTTTTACTGCTAAATATCCTAAGTTTGCGATTGCATATAAGTTTCCAGCTGAACAAGTTACAACTAAACTAATTGATATTGTTTATACAGTAGGACGTACTGGGCAAATAACGCCAAATGCATTATTAGAACCAGTATTTGTTGCTGGCTCAAAAGTATCTAAAGCAACACTTCATAATATTGAATATATTCATAATAAAGATATTCGTATTAATGATGAGGTTATTATTCATAAAGCAGGAGATATTATTCCTGAAGTAGTCGGACCTGTTTTAGATAAAAGAGATAGTAGTTCTAAGCAAGTGGAAATGATAAGTAATTGTCCTATTTGTAATAGTGAGTTACAAAAAATTGAAGATAGTGTTGATTATTATTGTTTAAATGAACAATGTCCGGCAAAAGCAATTGAAACTTACATTCATTTTGCTTCACGTAAAGCTATGAATATTATAGGTCTTGGTGATAGAATTGTTGAAGAGTTTTATAATGATGGTTTAATAAAAGGAATTGCTGATATATATCTGTTAAAAGATAAAGAAAACGAGATTGTTAATAAAGAAGGATTTGGTCAAAAATCTTTTGAAAATCTTATTAGTAGCATTGAAGAATCTAAGAAAGCAAGTTTAGCTAGACTTTTATTTGCACTAGGTATTAGACATCTTGGTGAAAAATCAGCAAAACTAATTGCACAACATTTTGATAGTATTGATGATATTATGGATGCTAGTGTTGAACAACTAACAAATATAGCTGAAATAGGACCAATGATTGCCCAATCAATTAATCAATATTTTTCATTAGAAGATAATAGAGTTCTTATTCAAAGACTAAAAGACATAGGACTAGAGATGAATAATGAGAAATTGATTATTGATGAAAGTAGCCAGTTTACTAATAAAACAATTGTTTTAACAGGAACACTTGAAAACTACAAACGTAGTGAGCTAGCTAAGATATTAGAAGCTAAAGGTGCTAAGATATCTGGTTCAGTATCTGCTAAAACAGATTTGGTTATCTATGGTACTAGTGCTGGTTCAAAACTAGAAAAAGCAGAGAAATTAGAAATTAAAACGCTTAGTGAAAGTGAATTAATAGAGATATTAGAAAAGGAGAATGCATAAAATGACAAATGAAGAAGTAAAAGGGTATTTAAATACACTTTATTTAGAAGCTGATGGCGAAGATTTAGAATATATAACTAGTGAAGTTAATAGGTCAATTGAAGTATTAAATTTACTAGATGAATTTGATACATCAAATATAGAACCTACAACTTGGGGATGTTATCAAGAAACAGATATCTTAAGAGAGGACGTAGTTGATCATACTATTTCTAGTGAAGATGCACTTAAAAATGCTGCTGATACACAAGATGGATATGTTAAATATGTAAAGGTGGTATAAGAATGCATAAAAAAACAATATTAGAATTACATGAAGATTTAAAAAACAATAAAATTAGTGTTGAACAATTAAGTAATAGTTCTCTAGAACATATTAATAGTGTTGAACCTAAATTAAAAGCTTTAACTAATTTAATGTCTTTTGATAATAATGTAGAAATTAATTCAGTACTAGCTGGGATTCCTTATGGAGTTAAAGATTTAGTTTCAACTAAAGATCAACTAACAACAAATGCATCATTATTTTATAAAGAATATTATCCAATATTTGATGCAACTATAATGGAAAAGCTAAATAGTAATAATGCTCTTTTACTAGCAAAAACTAATTTAGATCAATTTGGAATGGGTGGAACTAATATCAATTCATGTTATGATCAAACAACTAATCCATATGATACTAATCGTAGTACTGGAGGATCGAGTGGAGGAAGTGCAGCTTTAGTTGCTGCTGGTTGTATTCCTTATGCAATTGGTACTGATACTGGTGATTCAGTAAGAAAGCCTGCTGATTATTGTGGAGTATATGGTTTTAAACCATCATGGGGTGTTATATCTCGTTATGGTGTATTTGCTTATGCTTCAAGTTTAGATTCAGTTGGTATCTTTAGTCGTTGTGTTGATGATATTGCGATTGTTCTTGAAAATATTAATGGTTTTGATCCTCGTGATACTTCAACTTATAATCATCAACAAGAAAACTACTTCCAAAATTTATCTAAATCAGAAAATAAACTAAAAATTGGATATATAAAAGAATTAGTAGATTGCTTTGAAAATGATTATATCGTAGAGCATTTTGATTATATTAAAGAATATGTTCAAGAATTAGGATATGAGTTAGTAGAATTATCTGCTCCTTTAAATCTTCTTAAAATGATTAATCCAGTATATCAAGCAATTGTTAATACTGAAGCAACAAGTAATTTAGGAGATGTTACTGGTGTAGGATTTGGACAAAGAATTGAAGATAAAGATGTTCCTACATCAATTATTAAAACTAGAAGTGCGAATGTTTCTAAATATACTAAAGTTAGAATGGCAGTAGGAGCTTATGTAATTAAAGAATCTAATCGTAATAGATATTATGAACAAGCTAAAAAAGTAAGAACTGCTTTTGTAGATACTTATCAAGAACTATTTAATCAAGTTGATATTATTATTGCACCTTCTGCAGTTGAATCAGCAAGCCTATTAGATGCTAAAACAAGTGATCCTATGTCACTTAAAAATCTAGTTGCTAATACTCATTTAAGTATTGCTAATATTATTGGTGGACCTTCACTAACTATGCCAACATACTTATATCAAGGGTTACCTAATGGCTTTAGTATGATGGCTAAACCATTTAATGATCAAGCAATTTTAGATTTTGCAAAAGATATTGAAAATAATTTAAAAAATAAAGATTATAAGAAATTAGAAAGTTTTTATAATCGTTATGTAGAGGAGGTAAAGTAATGAATTTTGAAACAGTAATTGGAATTGAAATCCATTGTGAGACTAAAACAAATACTAAAATGTTTTCTGGTTCTAAAGTAGGTTTTAATGATCCAGTAAATACTAATGTAAATGAAATTGATTTAGGGCATCCGGGTACTTTGCCTACTATAAATAAAAGAGCTGTTCAACAAGCATTAAAAGCTTGTCATATCTTTAAAATGGACATTAATCCTTTAATTGTCTTTGATAGAAAATGTTATTTCTATCCTGATTTAACTAAAGGTTTTCAAATAACGCAAAATG
>JAVWHL010000025.1:0-17698 GCA_036640095.1 Erysipelotrichales bacterium
ATCGTTCTTTTTCTCTTGACTAGTTCTCTTATCCTTACTAGGTTTGATATCACGCATAATAGGTGGCCTACCTTTCCGATTCTTTTGTAGTCCTATTATACCATCTTTTTCATAGTCTAACTTCCATCTTGTGATAAGTGAGTAGTTTGATATATTATATTTCAAAGCTAAATCGCTATAACTTATTTCGGAAGATAGATATTCTTGTACAATCTTAATTTTAAAATCCTGGTTATATACTGCATTCTTTCTAGATCTTTCTAATCCCTCAACTCCCTTTTTATCAAATTTTCTTATCCAATTTCTAAGCATTGCATGATCTATATTATTCTTTTTTGCAATACTATTAACTGACTCTCTTTCAGTCTTTGATTCATTTACTAATTTAAGTTTAAATTCTAAGCTATATTTTGCCATATAAAAACACCCCATTTGTTAGATTTTTTGGTCTAACTTTTGGGGTGCACTACATATAGATTAAACTATATTAGGATTTTCTTTTATTTTATTACCACTGCTGTTCCACTACAAGTAACCATTAGCATATTATTATTTGTTCCAAGTACTTCATAGTCCATTTTAATTCCTACTATTGCATTAGCACCAATTGAACTAGCACGCTCTCTTATTTCAGCTAATGCTTCATTTCTAGCTTCTAACAGCTCTTCTTCATAGCCACCAGATCTTCCACCAAAGAAATTAGTAAGTCCAGCACCAATATCTCTTACAAAGTTGATACCCGCAATAACTTCTCCAAAAATAATATCTTTGTATTCGATAATTTCTTTGCCTTCAATAGTATTTGTTGTTGTTAAAATCATATAACCATCTCCTTTGTAAAGATTATACTAAATAATTAAATAAAACATATGTTTAAAGATTAAACATAACTTGATAAGCTTTATTTACTTCATCTTTACTTGTTGGAGCAACATTAGTTAATTGATATTTTAGACCTTCTTGTGCCCATTTAGCTTCAGCCATATTATGATAAGCTAAAATATCTACATTTTCTATCATTTCAATTGAATTAATAAATTTACCAGTTTCAATTAAATCTTCTTTTTTATCAGTGATACCATTTATTAAAACATATCTAATCCAAATACTCTTTTTCTTCTCATTTAAGTATTGAATAAATGATAGTGTATTCTTATTTCCAAAATTTGTCAGCTCAAGACATTTATCATTATCGATATGTTTTATATCTACTAAAAATAAGTCTACATACTCAATTAGAGTTTCTAATTTATCCATAAATTCTTTATTATCTATATCATATGGAGCACCCGAAGTATCAATCGCAACATGAAGACCAGCTTTTTTTAGTTTCTTTGCTACATCAATAATAAAATCTATTTGAAGTAGTGGCTCTCCACCACTGATGGTAACTCCACCATTTAAATAATATGATTTTAACGCTAGTACTTTATCCACAACTTCATCACTAGTATACTCATATTCAGTATCTCTTTTTAAGATAAATGTTTCAGGGTTATGACAATATTTACAGCGAAGCATACAGCCTTGCATGAACATTACAAAACGAGTTCCTGGTCCATCAAGATTTCCCATACTTTCAAATTGATTTATATATCCTTTTACCATAAGTATTCCTCCTAAATAAAAGACACACTATAAAGTGTGTCTTCGTATTACATTCTGTCGTGGAATGTTCTAGAGATAACATCTAATTGTTGCTCTCTATTTAATTTAACAAAGTTAACTGCATATCCACTTACTCTAACTGTTAGTTGCGGATATTTTTCTGGATGCTCCATAGCATCTACTAGAGTAGCTTTGTTGAAGACATTAACATTTAAGTGATGTCCACCTTGAGTAGCGTATCCATCTAAAATATTTACTAAATTATTTATTTGTGTTTGACTTGGCATTTTATTTCTTCCTTTCTAAATACAAGTTTTTTTATTTGTTAAGAATGGGTTACATACATTTACATCTTCACTATTTCCAAGTGATTCTGGAACAATTGAGAATGTATTTGAAATACCATCTTGTGAATGTTGATAAGGTAATTTAGCTACTGATGATAGTGAGGCTAAAGCTCCTGATTCATCACGACCATGCATAGGATTTGCTCCTGGTGCAAATGGCTCACCTTTTTTACGTCCATCTGGAGTAGTACCAGTTTTCTTACCATATACTACATTTGATGTAATTGTAAGAACTGACATTGAAGCAAATGAATCTCTAATGTGATACTGTTTTCTAATGTAGTTCATGAATTTTTTAACGATCATAGCAGCAATATCATCTACTCTATCATCATTATTACCATATTTAGGGAAATCACCAGTTGTTTCAAAATCAACAGCAACTCCATTTTCATCTCTAATTGGTTTTACTTTAGCATATTTTATAGCACTTAGCGAATCTGCAACTACTGAAAGTCCAGCAATACCAGTTGCAAAATTACGTTTTACATCTCTATCATGTAATGCCATTTGAATAGCTTCATAGCTATATTTATCATGCATATAATGAATAATATTTAAAGTATTACAATATAGTGAAGCTAACCATTCTAATGTTTCATCATATCTTTTCATAACTTCATCATAATCTAGATATTCACTATTGATTGTTCTAATTTCTGGTCCAACTTGTTCTTTTGAAACTTCATCAACACCACCATTAATTGCGTATAATAATGCTTTAGCAAGGTTAGCACGAGCTCCAAAGTATTGCATCTCTTTACCAACACGCATTGCAGATACACAACATGCAATCGCATAATCATCACCATAAGTTTGTCTCATTAAGTCATCATTTTCATATTGTACTGATGATGTTTGAATTGAGATTTTAGCACAGAACTCTTTGAATGCTGTAGGAAGGTTAACTGAATATAATACAGTTAGGTTTGGTTCTGGTGCTGGCCCTAGATTTACAAGTGTATGTAAGTATCTAAATGAGTTTTTAGTAACTAGTGATCTACCATCTAATGCCATACCACCAATTGATTCTGTAACCCAAGTTGGATCTCCTGAGAATAAATCATTATACTCTGGAGTTCTCATGAATTTAACTAATCTAAGTTTCATAATGAAGTGATCAACTAATTCTTGTGCATATTCTTCACTAATAACATTATTATCTAAATCTCTTTGAATGTAGATATCTAAGAATGTAGATGTTCTACCTAGCGACATAGCTGCCCCATTTTGTTCTTTAATAGCTCCAAGATATCCAAAATATAAGAATTGAATTGCTTCTTGAGCATTTGTAGCTGGTTGTGAAATATCAAACCCATAAAATGAAGCCATAACTTTTAATTCTTTTAAAGCCTTCATTTGATCTGAAAGTTCTTCTCTTAATTGAATATTTGTTGGATTCATTTCAAATGGCAAATTGTCTACTTGATCTTTTTTATCTTCAATTAAACGATCAATACCATATAAAGCAATACGACGATAATCCCCTATAATTCTTCCACGTCCATATGCATCTGGTAAACCAGTAATAACACCTGAGTGACGAGCTTTCTTCATTTCTGGAGTATATGCATTAAATACACCCTCATTATGTGTTTTGCGATATCTAGTAAAGATTTCTTCTACATCACTATCAATTTCATAATCATAATTTTTTAAAGCATTTGCGGCAGTTCTTATTCCACCATATACAGCTAATGCTCTTTTAAGAGGTTTATCAGTTTGAAGACCAACGATTTGTTCACGATCTTTATCAATATAACCTGCTTGATGAGAAGTAATATCAGATACTACTGATGTATCTGCATCTAATACTCCACCATTTTTAGTTTCTTGATCTAATAGATCTGAAACTTCTTTCCATAATTCTTTAGTATTCTCTGTTGGTTGTGCTAAAAAGCTATCATCACCTTGATATTCAGTGTAGTTTTTTAGAATGAAATCACGTACATCAATTTCATTTACCCAATTACCTTTATTAAAACCATTCCATGCATTATTCATATCATCATCTCCCAAAATATATTTATAGATTAAATTTATGCATTTAAGTAATTTTCTATCTGTATTTATTATAGCACTTTGAATTATCAAGTCAATTAAATTGATAAATTAAATATGTTATTTTTATAAATATAAATTAAAACTACAACTAGTATATTTTTCTTAAAATTAGAACACTATGTATGTGATAAAAGTCATTGAATTGTATCTGCTTATATTCTATAATGATAATCATGATATGAGGTGAGATTATGAAGTTACTAGAAAATATTCAAAATAAAGAAGAAATACTTACTCAATTCAATAAAATTGAAGTAAAGAAAAAGCAAACTATTTTTTATGAAAAAGAGGAATGCTTTGATTTCTATTATTTAATTAAAGGCAAAGTTACTTTACAATCAACATCACCTCAAGGTAAGAAGAAAATTTTCTTTACAATGGACGATGATAATATTGTGAATGATGTAGACTTAAAATATAATCGTTTTCCTTATGAAGCTATTGCATTTGAAGATTGCACTTTATTAAAAATTAACCAGTTAAAACTAGAAAAATTATGTAATGATAACATTCAATTATATAAAAATCTTTTATCTTTACAATCTCATCGTTCTCGAAGACTATATAGACAATTAAAGAATTCAGTATCTATTAACGTTGAAAAGAAGCTTGCTGCAAAATTATGGAAACTCGCTAAAGATTATGGATTTAGAGAAGAAGACTATATTTTAATAGACTTTAAAGTTAATAATACTTATTTAGCTGAAGTAATTGGCTGTTCTAGAGAGAGCGTTTCTAGAGCTATTCAAACATTAATAAAGATAGATTTAGTTAAAATCGAAAAAAATAAATACTATGTTAAACAAGAAGAATTAGTTGATTACTATAGAGAATAAAAAACTTCAAACCAAACGGTCTGAAGTTTTTTATATCTTATACTTATTTAATAATTCTTCTAGCTCTTTTTTAAATTTAGTAGTTTCTTTTAGATTTTGATCTTTACTTAAGCTTATTGTATAACCATCATATTCTAAAGTAGCTAACATTTTAAAGTCCATTTCATTTCTACTTGTAGCGTTATTATAAAGAATATTTTTTTCTTGACAGCACTTTGCAATTTCTTCATTTAAACTAACATTATCAGTACAAATAAAGACAATATCTATATTATTTAAATCACTATTATCAAAGTCTTTTTTCTTCTTAGTTATATTTATATACTCAAATTCTTCATCAAATTCATTACTAACTACTGTAATATTATTAGAATAATTTAATAGTTTTTTTAGTTTGCGTAATGCAATTGTTCCTGCTCCAACTATTAAGATTCTCTTATTATCTAAATTTAAACCAACATGTAAAAATGCATTACTCATCTAATCACCTATCTTATCTAATAATATTTTCTAATTTATTAATATATAATTTTCTGATTTTACTATCCATACCCAATGATATAGGTACATATTCTACTTCATTGAAGGTATTCTTCAATTCATTACTTTGTTTTTCTACATCTCTTTTAGCATGAAAACCTGTAATAAACATCAATGGATAAACGTAAAGTTTCTTATTTACTTCAAGTCCGCTTACTATATCACTAGCATTAGGATAACCATCAATTAATGCAATTTTATGGTTTTTCATACCTTGATTATAAAAAGCTTTTTGTAAAAGTAGATATTCACTATTCTCTTTTTTCTTAAAACCATGACCTATAAATAGATGATTACTATCTTTGTCTTTAAATAAAGAATTTCCTAACTCACTAATACCATCTTCTAATAAAGGCTTAGTTATTACTACTTCAAGATTACTTTGCCTAGCTTCATTTAATATACCTTGATAATCACTACCATCTACTAAGTTAGTTGTAAGAACATATACTTTATTATAATCATTATCTTCAAGAAATGATAGTGCTTCTACAAAACTGAAACGTTTCTTTTCTAATTTAGAAAGAACCACTTTTGAACTGAAACATTCAATTACTCTATATTCACTAAATGTATCTTGGACTTCTTTTGTTAGAATATCTGATGTTATTGCATTACTATTTTCATTAGATGATCCATGATATGTAACTATTATAGCAGTTTTATTCAAAACTATTTATCTTATAATTTATACCTTTCCAGTATAAATTATTTCTTTCTATTACATGTTCATCAAAAGTAACATCTTTTAATGCCCATTTCTTGAATTCCATAAATCCAGTTCGATCAACAATATAACCTATATGTTCCTTTGGAAGTGAACGATCAATATATTCACTTACATAATCATATGTATTTGTAAGTATCTTCTTAATTGATTGAGCATCTACCCATAATAACCAATCTTCTGCAAGACGTGGATTTTTCTTTCCAGTACGTCCCATTATCGCAAGTCTATAGAACTTTTGCGGATTTCTAGTCCATGCTCCTGATGGACAGTTTAAAACACACTCACCACACCCAATACATTTGTCATGGTCTCTTCTTGGTTTAAAGTTTTTTGCTTCTAATGCACCTGTTGAGACTTGTTCACATTTTTTTACACAACGTCCACAGCTAATGCAACGATTTTTATCTAGTTCTGGTAAACACATACCAATGATTCCAAAGTCATGCATTCTAACTTTTTGACAATCATTCATGCAACCAGTAAGAGCTACTTTAAAGTGTAGATCATTTGGGAAAATAACATCTTCTATTTCTTTTGCAAACTCAGTTGTATTGTATTGACCTTTAGGACATATTTCATTTCCAACACAGGCTGCAACATTTCTAGTACCAGCTGCTGGATATCCATTATTTGTCCCATTTGGTTGATTAATATTTAACTCACTAATAATCTTTTGAACTTCATTATTACAAGCTTCCATATTTTCCCAGGGAATACCCATTATTTCAAATCCCTGACGTGTTGTCATATGAACTCTACCGTTTCCATATTTATCAGCGATTTTTGCTACTTGCATTAATAAATCAGCTTCAATTTTACCACCAGGAACTCTAACTCTAAGTGCTGTTAGATTACGGTCTTTAGTGACTCTAAATGCATTTTTTGTTACTTGTTTTCTATTAATATCTAAACTCATCTTAAACCCTCCTAGTCTAAAAGTGTTTTACCTTTAACATAATTAAAAACAGGACCTTCTAAGCAGACATATGTCTCATCAATTTTACAATGTCCACATTTTCCAACGGCACATGACATATTTCTTTCAAAGCTTACAATAATATCCTCTTCTTTAATTCCTAATCCAAGTAATCCTTTAGTTGTAAAAGTCATCATTAAAGGTGGCCCAACAACTATAACTTGAACATTATCTTTATCAATGTTATTTAATGCTTGTTCTAAGTGATCAGTAACAAATCCAACTAAACATACTTCATTATCACAATCTAATGTTACATAGATATTTTCATTAGCAGCTTGCCACATATCTAGTTCACTTTTAAATAAGATTCCAGATAGGTCTTTAAATCCACATAACAAATTGAAATTATCTTGTTTATAAAAAGCATTTACAATTGGTCTCACTGGAGCAAGTCCACTTCCTCCACTTATAACAACAACATCTTTACCTTTCATTGCCTGTAAATCAAAGCCATTTCCATAAGGACCTCTTAAAAATAGATTTGAGCCAACTTCTAGATTGAATAAAGCATCTGTAACCTTACCAACTTTTCTAATCAATAATTCAATTGTATTATCACCATTATTTGTTTTTGTAATTGATATTGGAGCTTCTCCAACCATTGGAAGAGATACTTCAACGAATTGTCCAGGTTGACATTCTTTATCAAATTCAACTTCAAATAACCATTCTATATCTGATTCTTGTTTAATGCTTAAGATTTTATATGGTTGTGGCATATATATATTATTCATCTTTATATCCTCCCTCTACAAAATCGTTTAATTTATTTACTGTATTTGCAAAGTTGATATGTTCAGGACAAATATCATCACAACGTCCACATCCAACACACATATCATAGCCAAATCTTTCTTTAAAATCGCTTACTTTATGTAATACTTTAAATCTCATACGATCTGCTTTATCTGCTCTAAATGTATGGCCTCCTGCCATATCGCAAAAACCATCTACCTCACAGCTTGCCATGACACGTTTTCTTTCACCAACATTACTATTATCTTCATAGAAAATATCTTGCATAGTAAAACATGTACAAGTAGGACAAACAAAGTTACAAGCACCACAAGCTATACATCTTGTTGAATATTCACCCCAAATACTAGCATTTATAACTTTATCTAATTCAACTTTTTCTGGAATATTAACTTTTGTACTACTTTCTTTTATGTAATCTATAAGAAATTCTATTTCATTTCCTCGTTGTGGTTTATCAATTTCACTATCTTTAATATCAATCTCAAAGCCATCTTCTCTAATATTCAATCCCATTGCATAATCATCAGAATAATTAGATTTAAAATCAACACAGTGGCAATTATCAAATTCACTTTGACATCCAACAACAACAAACTTAACTAAATCTCTTTTTTCTTTATAATAGATATCTTCAAATTTATTATAAAGATATATTTGATCTGTTCGTTTGATAGCGTGTAAATCACAACTTCTTAGGAATATTAAACTAGGTTTCATTTTATTTTCTGGTTTTTTATATTCTGTTTCACTAAAATAAAATAAAGTATCATTTAGTGGTAATAATACATCTTTTGCACTAAAATCTGATTTGACATCCCAACACATTTCATCAAAACTTTTCACTTGTTCATAAATAACTAAATCAGTATCTGAGTAGCGCCCTGCTTTCTCTTTACATACTGGAGCATAGAAATTATATGACTTCGCTAAGTTATTCAAATATTCATCAAAGTTTTGTTTATTTAACTTGTATCCCATATTCATCACTCCTTAATTTTTTTATTTGAAGTTGCTACATAAGCAATAGCAAGTAGTAGTCCACCTACAATATTACCTGAAGTGGTTGCTAAAAGGTTGAACCCCATTCCACCAAAGCTTACTGCTTCAATATGATTTGGGATTAAACTAGACATAAAAATAGTCATATTTGCAATACTATGTTCAAATCCACATGTAATAAAGGTAAATAGACACCACCATATCATTATTAATTTACCTGATTCTGATTTCATCTTGATTCCTAGCATAACAGCAAGACAAACTAGAATATTACACAGTATTCCTTTAAAAAATAGTGGCATAAAATCTGCATTCATTTTAATAGCACTGGCATTTTGTAAAGCCATGCCAGTCGCATCACTTGGTAATCCTTCACCAGTGGTTGCTAGTCCTGCTAGAACAAAGAATAGACTGATGATTGCTGCGCCAACAAAGTTACCTAAGTAACATACAACCCACAATTTAATAATTTCTTTTACTCTAGCTTTCTTTTCTAAATATAAGACACCCATAATAAAATTATTTCCAGTAAATAGTTCTGAACCAGCCATAATAACTAAACTTAAAGCAACACCGAAGCTTGCTCCCATTAAAACCTTAGTATATGGTTGGTCTTGTAATTGACCAGAAATAGTAAATATCAGTAAGCTACCAAATCCAACAAATAATCCAGCTAAGATACTAGCAATAAAATAACTTTTAAGTTTTTTATTGCATGAATCTAGTTTCTTGATTCCTGCTGCACTTACTGCATCAATAGTTTCACGATACATAGCACATAAAACCTCCTTTGTATATTAATATGATAACACTAGATCTTTATGCTATCTGTGACTATTTTAACACTATATATGTGAAATATTTAACATAGTAATATTACATGTATATTATTAATATTCTAAATACTCATTATTTCTCCATATTAGAGGTCTTTTATAATTACTATGGTTTGCTTTTTTACACTGTTTTGTATATAATTTAAGTGTGAATAATCAATCTATACTGCACAATTATATTTGTGTAGTTATTTTTATTTTATATTAAATGATAAAGGAGGAAAACTTATGATTATTAAAATAAGTCATGATATAAGTAATGAAAACTATAACTTACTAATTAATGAAATAAGTAATTATAAATGTAATTATTTTATTAATAAAGGTAATACTTATGATGTAGTTATCTTAAATGGTGAGACTGCAAATATTGATGATAAGCGTTTTAGTGCGATTGTTGGTGTTATAAAGGTTGCACGTTTAAGTGTACCCTACAAACTAGCAAGTCGTGAATTTAAGGAAGAAGATACAATTATCAAAGTTAACAATGTAGTCTTTAAACAAGACTTCCTACCTATAATTGCTGGTCCATGTGCGGTTGAATCGCGTGAACAAATATTAAAAATAGCTAAATATATCAAAGAAAATAATTCTCATATATTAAGAGGTGGCATTGTCAAACCTAGAACTTCTCCTTATTCATTTCAAGGTTTAGAAGAGGAAGCTTTAGAGTACATGGAAGAAGCTAAAGAAAAATATAATCTTGCTTTATGTTGTGAATTAATGAGTGTTGAACAAGTTGAGAAATACGCTAATCATATTGATATTATTCAAATTGGTGCTCGTAATATGCAAAACTATGATCTATTAAAAGCTGTTGGTCAAACTAAAAAACCTGTTTTATTAAAAAGAGGTCTTAGTGCAACATTAGAAGAATTTCTAATGGCTGCTGAATATATTTTAGTACAAGGTAATCCTAATGTTATATTATGTGAAAGAGGTATTAGAACATTTGAAGATGCATATCGTAATGTAACTGATATCAATGCAATTGTTATGTTAAAAGAATTAACTCATTTACCTGTAATTGCTGATCCCTCACATTCTACTGGTATATATTGGATGGTTGAAAAAGTTGCTCTTGCTACTACTATTGCAGGTGCAGATGGACTAATTGTAGAGACTCATTATAAACCAAGTATTGCTTTAAGTGATGGTCAACAATCACTTAATCCTGAAAATTTTAAACAACTTTGTAATAAAATTAATAAATTAAAAGAATTTATTAAAATAGAAAGTATCAATAAGTAGGCCTGAATATGAAGCTAGAAACTACTATTCAAACTCAGTATGATGTCCACATTGTAAATAATAAATATAAAGAAATACTAAAAGAATATCTTGTTAGTGATTATATTCTATGTCTTGATTCAAATGTTGATTTATATTACAAACATGAATTAGAAGAATTAAAAGAAAAAGCTCTTGGTACTATAATAATTGATGCTAGTGAAGAAAATAAAAATATGCATACAATAGAACAAATACACGATAAATTCCATCAATATAATGCTACTAGAAAAACACAGATTATATCTATTGGTGGCGGCATTGTTGGTGATGTCGTTGGATTTGCTTGTTCAATATATCTTAGAGGTATACCTTATATTCAAGTTCCTACAACTTTATTAGCTCAAGTTGATAGTTCGATTGGTTCTAAAGTTGGAGTTAATGCATATTCAAATAAAAACTATATTGGATCATTCTATGCACCACAAACCACAATCATCGATATCTCTTTTTTAAAGACACTTAGTACTAGACTCTTTAAAGAAGGATTAGTTGAGTTAATTAAACACGGCTTAATTAAAGATAATAGTATTATTTCATTATTAGATACTTTTTCTAATATAGCTAGTTTAAGAAATGATGAAGACATACTTTTACAACTTATTAAAAAGTCTTTAAAAGTTAAACAATTTTATGTTGAAAATGATTATCATGACTTAGGGTTAAGAAACACACTTAATTATGGACATAGCTTTGCTCATGCACTAGAACTTGATACTGGTACTAAACTTTATCATGGTGAGTGTTTAGCAATCGGTTTACTAGTTAATGCAAAATCAAATAATGATACATATATTACAATAAAAAAATTATTTCAACGATTAGAATTAGTAAAAGCATTTCCACAGGTTAATCTTGATAAAATAAAAAAAGATAAAAAACAAAATAATAACTATATTAATGAAGCATTTCTCAATACAATTGGTGATTCTTATTTAGAAGATGTTGAAGCAAATAAGTTAATTGATTTGTATAAAGCTAATTATACATTACTACAAAAAGATTATAAATTATCTAAATCATCATTTGAAATAGAAAATTCAAGCTTAAGTGGAACAATAACTATTCCACCATCAAAATCACAATTACATAGATATTTACTTGCTGCTTCATTATCAAAGACTAAAACAATCCTTACAAATGTTACCTCTCTTAGTGATGATATATCAATTACAATAGATGCATTAAAATATTTAAATACAAAGGTTACATATGTAAAAGATACTAGTACATTAGTTGTTGAACCATGTACACATACAGATTTATCTAATACCTTAAACTTTAAAGAATCTGGAACTTCACTACGCTTACTTTTACCATTATTAGCTCCATTAGGACTTATATTTGAAGGCGAAAACAAGCTTCCACTTAGACCTTTAGATACGTACTTAGATATATTCAACAAACAAAACATAGAATACAAACAAGATAGTTTACATAATTTACCGATAACTATCAATGGTGAATTAAAACCCGATACTTTTAATATTAACAATACAAAAAGCAGCCAATTTATTAGTGGCTTATTATTTATATTGCCCTTATTAAATGATGATTCAAAAATAATTTGCAAGGAAACTCCAAGTTCTCTTCCTTATATAAAAATGAGTATTAATACATTAAAAGAATTTGGAATAAATATAGAAGTTGAAGATGATTATAAAATTTATATAGTTAAAGGTAATCAAAAATATACAAGTAGAAATAGTTATGATATTGAACAAGATTACTCTTCAAGAGCATTTTTCGAAGTTTTGAATAAATTTAGTAATCAAAACATCTCAATATCAAACAAACTTACAAAATCACTACAAGCTGATTATAAAATCATTGATATATTAAATAATAATATAAAAGAAGTAGATTTATATGATATGCCTGATGCTGGTCCAATAATGGCTCTATATTATAGTATTAATGGTGGAAAACTTATCAATACACAACGTTTAATTCATAAGGAATCAAATAGACTAGACGCTATAAAATCAATGTTAACTAACTTCAACATTGATTATAAAGAAATAGACAATACTATAGAAATATATCCTTCTATTATTAAAGGAAATATACAAGATACATTTAATGATCATCGTATTACAATGAGTATCGTTATTGGAGGAACAGTTGCTAAAGGAATAACTAATATAAATGAAATAAAGAGCATTAATAAGTCATATCCAAGTTTTATTAATGATTATAAATTACTAGGAGGAAGAATAGATGAAAAGTAATTATTATGGTACATTTAATTATATTTTATTTGGAGAGTCTCATAGTGAGGAAATAGGTATTATCATAGAAGGATTAAAAGAAGGACTTTCTTTTGATTTTAATGAAATCGAAGAACAATTAAAGTTACGTCAAGGTGGTATGATTTTTAATACACCAAGACAAGAAAAAACGGATTTTGAAATCACTACAGGCTATGAATTTGGTAAAACAACTGGTGAAGCACTTTGCATTGTCTTTAAAAATAATGATATTGTAAAAAAAGATTACGATCATTTATTAGTTCAACCTCGTCCTGGCCATGCTGATTATGTTGGTTCAATTAAGTATAAAGATAATCAATTAGGAAGTGGTGGTTCTCACTTTTCAGGTAGAATGAGTACACCACTAGTTGCTGCTGGAGCCATAATGCAGCAAGTAATAAAAAAAGATTATCCTAATTTAGATATACTTACTCATATTAATTCATTTCAAGGGATAAAGGACTATAACTATTATCAATTACGCAAACAAACTATCGTTGATTTATTTGATTACTTTGATATTGAACATTGTATTCAATTAGACCCAAGTCTTCAAAAAGAATTAGCAACCATGATTAGACCAAGACTTTATAATAAATTAAGTAGCCCAAGTGATATTTTAATCAATGAATACTTAGAAAATGATATTATTGAAAAAGCATGTAGTTTAAAAGATAATCGTGATAGTGCTGGTGGAGAACTTGAAACAATTATAATGAATTTACCTACTGGTATTGGTGATCCATTTTTCGATTCACTAGAAAGTAAACTATCTTCATTTATCTTTTCTATTCCAAGCATCAAAGGAATCTCATTTGGTAGTGATTCACTAAAAAATGAAATTGGAAGTAATGTAAAAGATGAGTTTCTCTACTTAGATAAGAAACAAGCATATACACTTTATAATTTTAATGGTGGTATTAATGGTGGAATAAGTAATGGAGATGATATTGTATTTAAAACTAGCATCAAACCTATTGCATCGATTAATCAAATACAATATACATATAATTATGAGGCTGATAGTATAAAACCCCTTGAAATAGGTGGTAGACATGATGCTACTATCATCAATAGAATTATTCCTATAATTGATGCAGTAAGTTATATTGTCCTTGCTGAATTCCTTTATAAAAGATAACTTTTTAGTTAAAATCTTGCAAATAACATTACAATTCTTTATAATATAGGAGACTACAAATAGACATTTATTAGCTTGAAATATGATTAAAATTCATTGTAGCATTATGCTAATGTATAGCTGAAGGCTTCTAATAAATGACCAGGAGTATCTTCGGAGGTATTATTTAGAATTTAGGTTTTAAATTACACACCTTCGGGTGTTTTTTTCAATTGAATATTATTTTATGGTTGCTTGAGCATTAATAAGGAAAATGGTTAAATTCCATTACAGCCCCACCGCTACTGTAAATTACACTTAATTATCAAAACCACTGAGTTTCTAACTTGGGAAGGGATAATTAAATTAAGTAATGAGTCAGGAGAC
Organism: Erysipelotrichales bacterium; assembly: GCA_036640095.1. Taxonomy (GTDB): domain Bacteria; phylum Bacillota_I; class Bacilli_A; order JAJDGJ01; family JAJDGJ01; genus JAVWHL01. The sequence continues at coordinate 14,748 of JAVWHL010000025.1, forward strand.
TTGCCATAAAACATTAATCATTTTTCGGAGGGAATAATGTTTAAAAATTAATTTTTTTAAATAACGACTCCGTAGTCGTTTTTTTTATTTATCAAAAGGAGGAAAATATATGAAAAAAAATTTAAAAAGTATTTTAGCAGCATTTTTATTTTTCATGGTAGCAACTATCAATGTTAGTGCTTGGGATGGTCAAGCAGCTACAGAACCTGAAATTAAAAATGATGTTTATCAAATCAAGACTGCAGAAGATTTAGCTTGGTTTGCAACAAAGGTTAATAGTGAAAATACGGTTAATGCTAAATTAATTAATGATATTGATTTATCAAGTAAAGCATGGACACCAATCAGCACTTATAAAGGAACATTTGATGGGAATGGAAAAACAATTTCTAATCTAAGCCTTGAAACACCAACTGCTCAAGCAGGTTTATTCGCTAAAAATGAAGGAACTATTAAAGATTTCAAACTTACGGGAAAAATCATTTCTAAGAAGAATATGGTCGGTAGTGTCGTAGGATGGAATAGTGGTGGTACTGTTAGTGGTATTACAAGTGATGTTCTAATTGAAATTTCTTCATCTAATATCGATACTCAAGGTGGTATTGTAGGACAAAGTACTATTAATTCTAAAGTAATCAATAACGTATTCAACGGTTCTCTAATTAACACATTACCTTCTGGTGGGGCTAAAAAGGCTGGTGGTATTGTTGGATTAAATAATAATGGTAGTGTAATTGGTAACATTAATAATGGACGAGTAGAAGGGCCTAAAGGAACTGCTGCTGGTGAAACAGGTGGTATTGTTGCCTTCACTCAATTTAGTGGCGATGGAATGAAATCACATGTCTACAACAACATTAATAATGGTGAAGTGGTAGTAGCAAGTACTAATGCTAGCTCTGCTGGAATTGTCGGAAACATTAATGCAACAAGCTCTCAAAATAATTCAATATTAATTTTTATTAATAATCTTAATACTGGAAAATTTTCAACTGAAGGTGTAAAAATTAGTGGACCATTATATGGTTCTAAAAGTACCTATGCAAAATTAAACGTTGTAAACAATTACTTTTTAGCTGATAATACTGACTATGTAACTGGAGCTGTTTCAAAAGCTGATTTACAGACACAAGAAGCTGTAGACAAACTAAATAGTAATGATGGTAGCGAATACGGACTAACTATTCCAGAAGAAAGTAAATACGTATTTAAAGAAGGTTCAATGCCTGGTTTAACATTCGTTAAGGAAGAAGAAGGACCTGATACAAGTGTAGAAGACCAAAAACGTGTTGATGAAGCTGCTACTAAAATTAATAGTTCACTTTATAACTTAAAACCAGAATTTGGTAAAGATACAAATGTTAATGCATTAGTAAAAGCTCAACTTGTTAAATTAGGTTTTGATGATGTTAATGTAAGTGTTAAAACTAGTGATGATATAAATTATGTTGGTTTAGACGGCGCGATTAAATACTTCTATTCTAATCCAAACGGTTCAAATATGATGTGGTTTAAATCTGTTCCAGTAGAATTTAATATTACTAAAAACAAAGCTAGTGCTCAGCACAATAAAAATGCTGTAATTCATTGGGATATGGATAAATTAGAAGCTACTACTAAAACTGAAATAGTTGATAAAATTGGTAGCGATAATATGAAAAAAGATAACCCTGATTTAGATAATGTAACTTCAAATTTAGATTTACCTCAACATATTGATGGGAAAAAATGGGCACGTATTACTTGGACTTCTTCAGATACAAATATTATAACTGTAGATACTTCAAATACTTCTAACCCTTCACATTTCTACGATCCATATATTGGTAAAGTTAAACAAAGTTATGATGATAAAATAGTTACGTTAACAGCAACTACAAAAAATAACCTAGTACAAACTGGACAAAAAGATTTAATAATTCCAAAAGATATTAAAGTAACGGTTAAAGGTGTTGGCGCAAGTTTAAGTGACAAAATGCAAAAAGACTTAGATGATAACTATACTTACGATAAGTTAAAACTATCAAAAACTGGTGAAACTTTAAACAAAGATAATGTAACTGGTGATATTAAGTTCCCACAACCAAAAGAAACAGGTGTACCAGACTACAATAATTATCAATTCATAGTTATTAGTAATGATCCGGATTTAATAGCTAATGGCTATAGAGGATCTGTATATAGACCTTTACCTGGACAACAAGCTAAAGAGGTAGAATTTAGTGTTAAAATGAAACATCGTAATTATGATGTTGCAGTAACTAAAGATTTAAAAGTAACATTAGCTCCATTAACTCAAGCAGAAATTGATAAAGAAGTTAGTAATATGGACATTGTTAAGAAATCATACTTTGATGGTTTAAATAAAGGTGTAAATAAAGACAAAAATAATATAAGTGAAAATTTAACAACATTTCAACAAGCACATGTTGGTGCAGATAATAAAATAACTTGGATAACAAATTATAAAGATCAAAAAGAAGGTGGAATTGTACCTGTAGATATTGATATTACAAGACCTTCTGAACAATGGAATTTATTCCATTCAAGTAATCCTAGTGTAATTGAACATGAAGTATTACGTGTTCATCAACCTGCTAAGGATACTAAAGTAACTATTAAATCAACACTTTCAAGTGGTGAATATGCAAAATATGCTACAAGATATCCTGATAATGAACAATTTAAAAAACTAAATCGTCAAGATGTAAATGTTGAAGTAAATGTTCTTGGAAAAGATGGTGGAGTTGATCCTGAAGTTCCTACAAAAGCTAAAGTTAGTGTTGTAGTTGAAGGTAATGAATCAACTTTATTAGAAGAAACTAAAGTTGAAGTTGAAGCTAAAGATATTAGTGATATTGTAGGTGGTAATGCTTCTGATTGGAAAGAAAGACCTACTGCAATGCATGCATTAGTTAAAGCTTTAGAAGCAAAAGGATATAATGTTAAAG
>JAVWHL010000026.1:0-17547 GCA_036640095.1 Erysipelotrichales bacterium
GCAAATGGTAATATCTTTAGACATAAAGTTGGAGCTTCATTTGTAGCAGTTAGAAGAACTGGTGGTGTTAATGGTTATAATACATTAAACAACTATTTATTATATTCAGAGATGCTAGTAGCCGGTTCAACTTATTGGAATGTAATTTATGGACAAAAGCCAAAAGAGGTACATGGAGATGCTGAGGGTGTTGTTACTTTACAAGTAATGGCAGATAATATCGCATATCTTTTAAAGATGAAAGAAGCAACTAATATTGAAGCGCCTGCAAAAAGAAAAAAAGCCTTTACTAACTTTGTTAGAAAAGACTTATTATAAAATAAGGATTTATTCCTTATTTTTTTGTTGTCCCAATATTTATAAAATCTAAAACATCACTATATACTATATGATTATCAGTTTCATTTAATATTTCATGTTTCATATTATCATAGAATTTATACTCATAATTAAGTTTGCCTTTATTCATATTATGCATTAAATCATATAATTGATTAGTTCCATCTGAAAATGGATCAGCTTTACCAGATATGATGAAATAATCAGTATCAATCATTTTTTTAACATTAATTGGATTGACAACTTTTTTTGTGATTTTTAATAAATCAACAATAGCTTGATTACTAAACAACATTCCACAATGTTTATCTTCAATATAGTTTTTTACATTATCCATATTATAAGATAAAGTATCTTCTAATTTACCAAAAGCAATCTTATTAACAAGTTTGTTCGCTCGTTTCTTGCCAGTTAATTTTGCTAAGGTACTTGCTAGTGCACTACCACTACTTATTGATTTATTACTAGGATTAAGCGATCCACAAATTATTACCCCATCAATAACAAGTTTAGTATTAATACAGAATGCTCTAGTTATTAAAGACCCCATTGAATGACCTAATAAATAAATCGGAATATCTGCGTTGTGTTGATATGTATAAAGAATCACATCTTCTAATGTATCAATTAATAACTTATCTCCATCTTTATCAGCAAAGTAAACACTATCTTGAGGACGGTTAGGACCATGCCCTGGATGATTATATCCATATACACTTATATTATTCTCATTTAAAAATCTAGCAAAATCCTGATATCTTTCTATATGCTCACTAGCACCATGACATAAGACTATAACTGCCTGAGGTTTATCCACCTTCATTGTATAAATTTCTAAATCTAAATCATAGCGTGTTTTAATCATTTCTTTAGTCATTTACAACCCTCCTTAAACACATGCTTTGTATTGTATTATTATAACACATTTGCTATAGTATAGATAACAATAGTTGGGAGGTATACTATGGTTATTAAAAACGCTATTGTTGTATTACTTACACTAATTCTTATCTATTTAAACATGAGAAGTATTGTAAAATGTGTTAGAATAAAAGACAAATTTATGCATATTAATCTTTTATCTAATGACTATGTAATCACAACAGTTAGGCCTTACAAACAAAAACTTCTAATGTATAATCGTATATTATTCTTAGTATCATTAGTTGTTGCACCATTTATTATTATTTTTTCTAAATCATCTTATATTCTATTAGTATATGTAGTTCTTTTTTTAATTTTACCTGTAATTTTAAATCAATTCTTCATTACTAAATATGTAAAAGAAATAAAAGATTTAAGAATTGCTACTGAACTACAAGATAATGATATTCAATATTTTTCATTACTTTATTCTAAAGATGATGATAGTTTAATATATTCATATTCTTCTCGTTATGCATTTAATATAGCTAGTATTAAAGGGAAAGCATTAGTAACTGGACTTATTGCATTAATAATTGCCTTACTAGTTTCAATAGTAATCTTTATTAAACCTGCACCTATTACTCATGATATTCAAGGTAAAGTTGCAAATAATGAGCTAGTTATTAAATATGAAAAAGAAACGGCTTCTATTCCTATTAAAGATATTAAATCAATTAGGTTATTAGACTCTATGCCACAAACACTTAATAAGATTAGTGGTATTCAAGAAGCTCAATATTATCTAGGAGAGTTTGAAAATCAAAGTGCTAAGAAAGTTAATTATATAGCATCAATGGATGCAGTTAATTTCTTAGAAATAAAAACTAAAGATAAAATATATATCTATAGTAGTGAAGATGAAACAAACTTTAGTAATGTATATACACAGCTTAAAAAGACAATTGAGATGAATGATAAAGCTAAGGCTAAGAATAGTAAAACAAAGATAAATAAGAAGGACAAATAAAAATTCACTTTAATAAGTGAATTTTTTTATTTTATAACTGCTTTTATTTCTTGATCTGGTGTTCCACCAAAGAACTCTTCTAAGTTTTCTATTTTAATTGTTCCTACTTCATCACCTTTTTTAACACCAAAGTAGCCACTCAATAATTTATTGTATTTATCATTTGGAGTTAGTGTATACTCGAAGCTTTGATTTTTAGGTACGTACAAATAGAATGGTTTCTTACTTGCTACTTGAACTGGTTTTGAAGATAGTCCTACTTTAACTGCTAAATCAGTTCCATCTTGTAAGTTTACTGCTTCTACTTGATTAGTATACTTATATAGAGTAAGCACATCTTTATAAAGGTCTTCTCTTGATTTAGAACCAAATGATACTGCTGCTAAATGTTGATTATACTTATCTTTTCTAAGCGATATAATACAATCACTATATTTTTCTATATTAGAACCTGTCTTTAATCCATAGATACCTTTATATCCTTGATCGGCACCTTCTAATATATCATTAACAGTTTCTAATTTAAGATATGCACCTTGCCCAGGTTTACCAATAGTTTCACTAACTTTAGACCCTGAATCAACTACTTCTGGGTATTTTTTCATAACTAGTTTAGTTAGTGTTATAGCATCTTTAGCACTCATCATGTTCTTTCCTTCTTCTGCTTTAATACCTATTTTTTTAAGGTATTTTCCATCAAGTCCTGATGTGCTAACAAAGCTTGAATCTTTCATACCCCATTCTTTTGCATTGTTATTCATTTGAATTACTGCTCTTTCATGTGATCCAAATATTTCATATGCTAATAAGATAGCTGCATCATTTCCAGAAGAAATCATTGTTGCATCAAATAATTCTTTAATTGTATATGAGTTATTTGATTTAAGGTTTGCTCTACTAAAATTAGCTTGTGTATTCACTTTATCAATTAATTTAGTAACTATAACTGGTTTATCATAACTAATATTATTCTTTTCCATCTCTTTTGCTACTGTAGCTAAAAGCATTGTTTTTGAAACACTGTACACCGGTTGAGCTTGCGACATATTATTTTGATAGATAACTTGATTTGTATCTAAATTAACTAAGGCGCTAGCTTTATTTGTTTGTTTTATGCTTTGGTAATTAAAATTAACTTTATTTTTTATTAACTCTTCATTAGAAAAGATAGATGTATTATTAAAAACAAAGAATTTGGCCAATAGTAAGGCCTCTATTATTACTACAAATACTAAAACTATTCTTAATTTTTTACTCATTTAATCATCCTTTCTAAAACCATTACTATTTTACCATACTTTTACTATCTGCTAAAGAATTTTCTAGCAACATCCACACCTTCAAGGGCATCTTTACAATAATAATCTGCATCTATTTTCATTGCATATTCTTTATTCAATACTGCTCCTCCAACCATCACTTTAACATCTGGATAATTAAGTCTTATCTTATTAATTATATCTTCCATGCTTACTACTGTTGTTGTCATTAATGCACTAAGTCCTACTAGTTTAATATTTTCTTTTTCAATAGTTGTTGCTATATTCTCGTATTCGACATCTTTTCCTAAGTCTATTATTACATAGCCATAGTTTTCTAAAATTACTTTTAAAATGTTTTTACCTATATCATGAACATCACCTTTAACTGTAGCTAAGATTATCTTGTCTTGGCTTTGAGATGTTGTTTGGGGATATTCTTTTTTTATAACATCAAATATTGAACTTGCTGCTTGGGCTGATTTAATTAGTTGTGGTAGAAATAATTCTTTCTTTTCAAATTTATTGCCAACAAAATCTAAGGCACTAACAATATCATTTTCAATAATATCGATTGGATCTCTGTTTTCTAATTCCTTTTTTACAATAATTTCTGTATTTTCATTTAGTCCTTGGATAATTAATTCTTTAATAGTTAAGTTATCTTTTAATATTACTTCTTCTTTTTTATCTTCAACTTCATTAGCCATGTACTTTGTAGCATCTTTATCAATGTTTAATAAGACATCACTAGCTAGTATTGCATTATTAAGTTCGTTGCTTGCTGTATTGATAATTGCGCTATCTAACCCAGCGTAGCGTGCCATACTAAAAAAGGTAGCATTTATTAAGCTTCTATTAGGTAGTCCAAATGAAACATTAGATAGTCCTAAAACTGATTTTAAACCTAGTTCTTCTTTTAAGACTCTTATTGCATCGATTGTTGCTTTTACATCTTTTTGTTGGGCACTTGCTGTTAGTGTTAATGAATCTATGATGATATCTTTTTTATCAATTCCATATTTACTAGCTTCTTCAACTATTTTACTAGCTACTTTTATTTTGTCTTCTAGTGTTGTAGCTAATCCATTTTCATCAATACATAATCCTATGAAGACTCCTCCATATTTAGCGACCAACGGTAATAAGGCATCCATGTTTTCTTGTTTTCCATTTATTGAATTAATTATTGGTTTTCCATTATATATTCTAAGTGCTGCCTCTATTGCTTTGGGATTTGCACTATCAATTTGTAATGGTGTTCTTAAATATGATTGGATTTCTTTGATATTATTTTTTAAGATTGTAGCCTCATCTATTTTAGGTAGTCCTACGTTTATATCTAAGATATGTGCACCCTCTTCTTCTTGTTTTAAGGCTTCTTTGATTAGAAAACTATAATTATTGTTTAATAGAGCTTCTTTTAATAATGGTTTTCCTGTTGGATTAATTCTTTCTCCAATTTTAATAAACTCTTTATCAAAAACAACTCCTTTTTGAGAGCTAGTTACTATCGTTCTATTTTTTTTAGTTGGTTTTAGATAAGGTCTATTATCTAAATAATTTCTAATTAGTTTAATATGCTCATAGGTAGTACCACAGCAACCACCCATAATTTGAATATTAGTTTCTAAAAGCACTTTAAAGCATTCTAAGAACTCTTTAGCATCTATATCATATGTTCCATCAATTAATGGCATACCAGCATTTGGTTGAACCATTAAATAGGTTGAACTATTTCTTTCTATTTCTTTAACTAGCTCGACCATTTCTTTTGGCCCGAAGCTACAATTAACACCTATTGCATCTACTCTAAGTCCTTCTAGGGTTGCTACCATAGATATAACATCATTTCCAAGTAATGTTGTTTGTTCATTATCAAATGTTAGTGTAACAAATACTGGTAAATCACTATGTTCTTTGATAGCCAATACTGCTGCTTTAGCTTCGTATAAATCAGCAATTGTTTCTACTACAAATAAATCAATATCATATTTTATCGCTTCTTTTACAACTACACTAAATGCTTCATAGGCATCTTCAAATGATAATGTTCCTGAAGGTTCTAAAAGTTGACCAAGTGGACCTATATCATACGCTAGAAACGATTGCTTATTACTTTCAACAATCGCATCTCTACCATTTTGAATAGCTTGTTTGATTACTTTTTCTAATGGATATTCTTTATCATTATATTTTAATGGATTTGCTCCAAAAGTATTAGTTAGAATTACATTAGAACCTGCATTTAAATAATTAAGATGAATATCTTTTATTAATTCTGGTTTTAATATATTTAGTGTTTCAGGTAATACGCCTTGTTTAAATAATTCATCTTGTTGGAGGATTGATCCCATTGCTCCATCAAATAATAGATAATCCTCTTCTAAATATTCTAAGACATTCATATTTAAACCTCCCTTATACAATTAAAGCTACATTTACCATTAGGTAAGCAGTTAGCACATTTCGCTCTTTGTTTTTCAATAGGTTGATCACTTATACCAATCATTGCACTAACTGATTTAGAAGGTACCATTAAATATGATTCTAAAACGTTAATTCCAATTAATTTAGTAGCATCAATCATTTTAATTAAATCAGGTTGATGAGTAATACTTACATCATGATACCCTATTGAAAAACGTGATGTATAGTACTTATTATCTTCTTCTATATCATGGCATAGTTTTTCAAGATTTTTTTCCATATATTCAGTAGCAACCGCATTGACTACAAGTGCTAAAGACATATCAGTAATTTCTAATTTTTTTATTTGTTTATCTAGTTCTAATCCTAATGTTGCGCCTAATATTAATATTTGTTTACAGTTCACAAAGTAATTAGGTAGTACTCTAGAAGGTATAACTAAATTGTTAAATTCAATTTCATTCTTTCTTAATTCTAAATCATAGATACGATATATATGTTTAAATGAAGCATATTTTTCAACTACTTCTAATCCTTTATCAATCATTTCTTTAGTAGCATTATCTAGTTCACCCTCATATCCTAAATATCTTAATATTTCATTATAATCTAATTTCATTTTAGTTCTCCTTTCCTTTAATATAATCTATTATTTCACACACATAATCTATTTTATTAAGTGGTGTTGATATATAAAAGCCATCACAATAATTATACACGCTATCTATTACATTAAAGATATAATTAACACTTATTTCTTTATATCTATTGCTTGTTACCTCTTCAAATTGTTTTATTAATTCATTTGGTATATCTATTCCTTTAACTTCATTCTTTAAGAATAGGGCATTTCTAAGTGATATAACAGGGTATAATCCTGCTACGATTGGAACATCTAGTACTTCATTAGCTTTTTTTAGATTTTCAATTGCTTGTTTAGTAAAGATTGATTGACTTATAAAATAGTCGACATTATTTTCAATTTTTAATTGTGCTCTTTTTAGTTCCACATCAAAGTTTGTTGCATTAACATTAAGGGCACCACCAATATAATAAGGGAGTTTATTGAACGTATCTTTATTTAGTTCACTAACATAGTTTATTAGATTATTTGAATTAAAAGAAAAGACACCTTTACTAAAATCTCTATCTGTCTTTGCGATTGCATCTCCACTCAAAGCTAAAACATTATCTATTCCAAAAGCATTTCCACCTATAAGTGATCCTTTAATTGCGATTTGGTTTTTATCACGACAAGTAAGATGGGGCATTACTTTTACTTTCACCTTATTTTGAAGGTATGCTGCCATCATAAAGCTATCTGCTTTGGCTTGTGCTAATGGTGAATCTACTAATGTTATTAAATCTACTTCTTTTTCTTTAACACGATATGCTAAATCAACTAAGTTTTCACAATTAGGTTTTAACGGTGTAGAAAACTCTACTGCAACTAGTTTCTTTTGTTTATCAAATATTTCTTTAACAATAGATTTACTTTCACTTAGTTCAACTTCGATAGGTTTATTTTTATTAATAGTTAAACTTTCCTTATTATAGCCTTCAATTATCTTTTTAAGATGCCATGGTGTACTTCCACAACATGCTCCAGCTACTTTAATTCCAAGTCCAATAATCTCTATCATTTTTGAAGCAAAGTATTCAGCATTATAAATAAAGTTATCATCAACTCCATCAAAGTATCCAGCATTAGGCATTGCGATTAGATTATATTTAGAGGAATCTAATTTTTCTAATAACTTAAAAGCATGAGTTGGTCCACAAATACAGTTTAAACCTATATAGTCAGCATCTTTACTTGCTTGTTCAATTAGTTGTTCATAATGATATCCTAATCTAGTAAAGCCGTCTTGATTAGCTGCAAAACTAACAATAACAACACTATTTTTCACATTATCTCTAATATACTTAATTGCTTCTTTTAGTGTGCTATATTCAACTTGCGTCTCAAACAAGAAATGAGTAATACCTCCATCAATAAAGATTTTAACTAATTCTAAGTATTCATCATTTTCTACATTAATAGGACCAATATCACCAAAAATACTAATATCACTTTCATTACTAGCCTCTTTTGCATTACTGATAGCCTTTTTGATTAATAAAGATAAATACTCCTTATCTTTAACTAAATCCTGATTTAAACCAAAAGTATTAGTCTTAATAGCATTACAACCTACTTCAATATACTCCTTATGAATATCAATAATCTTTTGTGATTCTCTGATGTTTGCTAGCTCGCAAGAAGTTTTATTACCAGTTATACTCTGGAAATAAGTACTCATTGCTCCATCAAAAATATAATCTAAGTCTCTCATTTTACATCCTCCTAAATAAAAAAGCTCTCTAAGTATTAACCTAGAAAGCTTAAGTTATATACTTGTAGTTTTCACTACAAGAAAAAGTACAATTAACATTGTACCATCATTTACTTCTTTTGTAGCGATGGTCTATTATTTTTCATAGCCATCATATACATGCGCTTATTCATATTAACCATCCCTTTCAATATTGTTTTAATAATATCACTAGATTATTTAAGTGTCAATCATTTATTTATCTTATAACAAACTATTGATTCTCAATTAATTCCTTTTTCTCATTTAATTCTAACCAATAAATCTTTGGTTTTTTTACTTCTTCCTACCAATTAATTTTGAAACTTTAGATAACAGCTTATTTGTTGTATTATTTAATAAATTTTCTGCACTGTTCTTATTAATTTTCTCTTCCATATTTTTAAATTCTTTTATTAACTTCTCTTCTATTTCTCTACTAGATCTGATTGAATTCTTAGTTATAATATCATGAAGCTCTCTCATTGTATAATGCTTTGACAACACATCAAAATCGACTGCCACTTTTTGACTTTTACTAGTCTCACTTAGTAATTGAAATATATTTATTAAATATTCTCTTTTCATCTTTTCTTCATCAATTATATCATCAAAAAAAGTTTCTGTAATAAAAACTTTATCCTTTATATCATTTAAATAACTTCCTTGATCCGAATTCCCTGATTTGTCGTCGAACACATCATTATCAAAAGATACTACACCTATAGTTCTATTTAAAAAAATCAAGTTTCTGCTAAGTTCATTTAGAAATCTAAAAAACGTATCAACATCTTTATACTTATCATTGTTCTCTTCATACTGAAATCTATCAATATCTTCAAAAATTAGAAAAAGCTTATTATCAACTATCATATTTTTTAATTCATTATAAATTCCATCGCTATAATATTGAGTTTTTTTATCTTTATAGATTATATAATCATATTGATATTTTTTGCAAAATATATATATTACAAAAACAAATATTATTATACTCATTATTATAAGAACAATCACAGGATATGATAAACTATTTATTTTTTTATCGACTTTAAAAGTTTCCTTTACTTGTATGTATATGGGAATAATAGCTACACTTATGAAAGTTAAAATAGAAACTATCATTAAAGTAAATACACTCTTATTTACCTTGGTTTTTGAAATGGAAAATATGGACGCTCTCTTAGAATATTCGCTAGCCTTTTTGTATGTAAAATACAGTGGATCAGACTTAAATGTATTAGACCATACTGGAATACATATTGGGGTATAACCATTATTAATTATAAACCTAAAAGTTGCATTTGTTTTACCAATTCCATACTTACCATCCATAAAAATAATTTTTTTATCTGTAACATTATAGTTGAATATATTATTTTCCTTATCATCAGTTATATTACTATTATAATAGTAGTTAGGTAAAATCTTCTCTACATCTACCTTAGTATTTTTCGAAACCGACTTATGAGTGTAAAAAACAAATGGTAATTTTGTTATATATATAATTTCAATTCTTGTAGCAATCACACTATTTTCAAAACGTTGAAACTCTACTTTAAACTTACATTTATATCTTCTTTTTTTGTTGTTATCATCTTTTAATATTATATCTGCTATGTGAAACTCCTCATTATTTGTAAATTTATCACATACTAGAATAATTGAATCTTTTTGGTTTTCGGAGCCACCTATAACATTGCTTTTCCTTAGCTTTACTTCTTCTATGTAATATTTATCAAAATTCGATTCAAAAGTCACTCTATTCAATGTACACACATTATATAAGGTTTTTAGTTTATAATAGCTTAAACTTTTTAATACATCTTCCCCGCCTATAATCCCAGATGTAAGCTTTATATCAATTTCTATACTTTCTCCAATTCTATATAAAGCGACATTAATCATTAAGCATAAAGAATATAAGGCAAAAAATATAAGTCCTAATACTAGCAAGATTGGAGAGTCAACTATCTTTTCTCTATAGATTATACTTATTTGTACGACATATAAATATAAACATATAAAACTAGAAAACTCTATAAAGTTTGGCTTATATAAGAGCCTTAGTATTCTATTTTCATTTATAATTTCTTTCATTCTTCTTTTATTTTCTAGCTTGTTGCCTTCTAATACTTGATCACCAAAAAAGTATAATAATAGTACCCATACAAATAGAAATAGTAAAAGAATTATTGTATATATAAGATCTTTTAAAACAACCCCTCTGACAAAGACTATAGATATTATTATAAAAATATTTGCGAGTCTTAAATCATTTGATTGATATAAAATTCGTATAAAAATTGGGATTAATAATAAATATTCCCAAATCGGTTTTCCAACATCTTCAATAAACATAGATAATACAATTATTGACATCACAATAGCAAGAATTATATTTTTATAATAAAAAGGTAGTTCTGAAGGTACTAAATCTCTTATATAACTTACAAATCTAAATTTTTCTCTCACTTCTTTAAAGCTCATTAAATCACCTCAATATATATTATACTAATAGTTTAACAGCCTTGCAATATGTGTATTATATAAAAAAGGTGTGGATCCACACCTTACTGATTCTCAATTAATTCCTTTTTCTCATTTAATTCTAACCAACGAAGTTCCTTCATTTCTAGTTCTTCATTTAGTTCTTCTTGTTGTTTCAATAACTCATTTAACACCTCAAAGTTATCTCCAGCTTTTTGCATTTCCTGAGAAACTTTTTCAAGGTTATTGTTTATTTCTTCTATTTCACCATCAATTGAGGCAAACTCTTTTTCTTCCATATAAGAAAATCTAATTTTCTTAGTCTTCTTATATTCTTTTTTCTTTTCTTCTTTCTTATCATCTTTAGTATCAACATTAAGTAAATATGAAGAGTAATCATCATTACTAAAATTGATTGATCCATTATTAATGTTCCAAAGAGAATTAACTATCTTATCCATGAAATAACGATCATGTGATACTACTAAGACTACTCCATTAAAGTTTTCTAAATAATCTTCAAAGATAGTTAGTGTATTAATATCTAAATCATTAGTTGGTTCATCTAGAATTAAGAAGTTTGGAGCTTGCATTAAGACACCAAGTAGTAGGAGTCTTCTTTTTTCTCCACCTGAAAGTTTATCAATGATTGTGTATTGTTGTTGATCATCAAATAAAAACTTTTCTAACATTGTACTAGCACTAAGTTTTCCTTCACTAGTTTTAATATATTCTGCTTTATCTCTAATGTAATCAATTACTCTTTGTTCACCAATTAAATCATTACTATCTTGTCTAAAGTACCCTATTTTAAGTGTTTGTCCATAATCTAGTTGACCTTCAAGTGGCTCTTTTTGTTTTGCTAAAACATTTAATAATGTTGATTTTCCACTACCATTAACACCCAGTAATCCAATACGATCACTTCTTTTAAAGATATAGCTAAAACTATCAATCAATATCTTATTATCATAGCCTATCTTAAGGTCTGATATCTCTAAAATCTTTTTACCAAGTCTTGAACTCATAGAACTTAGTTCTAAGTTTTTTTCAATTGTATTTGTATCTTCTTCTTTTAGTTGAGCATAATTTTCAACGCGGTTTCTATTCTTAGTACTTCTAGCTTTAGGACCTTGCATTATCCATTCATATTCTTTTTTTAGTAATGCTTTATGTTTTCTTTGTTTAGCATTTTCATCTACGATACGTTGTGCTTTTAACTCTAGATATTTTCCATAGTTACCAGGATATTCAATTAGATTACCTTGTTCTACTTCTATAATTTTATTACAGACATTTTCTAAGAAGTAGCGATCATGTGTAACCATTACTAAAGCACAGTTAGTTCTTTTTAAATAGTTTTCTAACCAGATAATCATATTACTATCTAGGTGGTTTGTTGGCTCATCTAAAAGAATTAAATCGACATCTAAAAGTAATGCTTTGGCAAGAGCAACTCTTTTCTTTTGACCACCTGAAAGGCTATTTAAAGATACATCATAATCAATGATATCTAATTTATTTAGTATCATCTTTGCTTTATATACAATATCTTCATTATGTAATCCATTTTCTTTTCCAACTACATATTCTAAGATATTATCAGTATTAAAATCATATGTATCTTGTATTAAATAAGATACTTTAATATTATTTCCATACATTACATTCTTACTATCTAATTCTCTATAACTTGCGAGTTGACGTAATAGTGTTGATTTTCCAGCACCATTATTACCAATTAGTCCTATTTTATCTCCACTAGTAACATTAAAATTAATATTATCTAGGATTACTCGATTATTATATTCAATATAGATATCTTTTAAACTTATTAACATATTATCACCATTAGTATTATATCATATTATGATATTAAAAATTGATAGGTTTTATTATCAATTGGAATTCCTTCTTTTAAGTATTTTTCATAGACTTCTTGTGAGTGTTCGCCAGGTACTAGTACTTTATCAAATCCTTCTGCAGGTTTTAAGTCATGGATTTCTTCAATCATTTGGTGGATGTTATTAATAAAGTTATTATCTTCATTATAATTATTAGGGTTTATAACAATAAAGAACATACCTAGTCCTCTTTTTTGTGATAAGTCTCCTTCAAATGAATAAGTAACGTGTTTACCAAAGTTTAAGCCTAACATTGATCCTGCTAAGATATCGATTAACATTGCTAGTCCATAACCTTTTGCATTAGCCATTGGTACAAGCATCGCTGCTTTACTTGGGTCTGTAGTTGGTTTTCCATCTTTATCTAATGCCCAATTATCTGGTATGCTTTCATTTTTTTCTTTTGCTACCATGATTTTTCCCCATGCTTGTTGTGATGTTGCCATATCAAAAATAATTGGTTTTTTATTTCCATTAGGTATTCCATATCCAATTGGATTAGTTCCAAAGTATACCTCATTTGCTCCAAAGGGAACAACCCCAGGGTCTGATTGAGCCATACAGATTGCGATTAAGCCTTCACTAGCAGCCATTCTTAGATAGTATGACATTGTACCAGCATGTCCCATATTTTTAGCTCCTACTACACCTAATCCATTTTCTTTAGCCATGCTTATTCCATGATCCATTGCTTTTTTAGCAACCATGAAACCAACTGTATTATCGCCATCAAGTATACCAGAACATGGACCTGTTTGTTTGAATGTAAACTTAGGTTTAAGAGTTAATCCTCCTGCTTTTAACCTTTTAGAGTAATATCTCATTCTCATTACACCATGTGAGTGTACCCCTCTACTATCTGCATACACTAAATGGTCTGCCATTACTTTAGCACATTCTTCATCTAAATCTAATGAAGTTAATTTATTATAGACTAATTCATATAGTTTTTTAGCATCTATTCTTATCTCACTCATATCTTTCACCCTTTCAATAAAATTATAACACACTAATAAAAAAAGTGGTTTAACCCACTATTCTTGTACTTGCTCAATTTTTATTTTGTAGTCATCACGCTCAATGCTTAAATCCTTGAATTGAAAACTAATTTGTTCACGTAGATTATTTAGATAATCAATATATTCTTCATCATTTTTTATAAAGTTTTTAATAGGACTTCTTACAACACAAGAATATTCTAAATCAGTATCAGCTTTAACCTCTTGTGCGGGACGTGCACTAATACTAACAACCTTTTTATCCTTTAAACCATATTCAATTTTACATTGATCATCAATTACTAAGACAAAATTATCTTTAGAACGAGATTCTTCTTTAATATTACTAGAATCAATTTTTAAGTATTCAATATTTTCCTTAATAAGATTATCTACTGCTTTATCTTCATCTTTTTTATTAGCACAACCTACACTAATAAAGAAGACAACTAATAATATACTAGCTTTAAAGATTTTATTTGTTAACATACTTATCAATACCCTCTTCATCTAAACGATATTTTACCCATTCTGGTAATGCTTGTGCACCAATAACCTTTTCATAGAACTCTCTTGATGGTTTATTCCAATCTAAACAAACCCACTCAAATCTAGTATATCCTCTTTCTTGACAAATCTTAGCCAATTGATAGAAGACTTCCTTACCTAGACCCTTATTTCGATATTTCTCATCAATATAAACATCTTCTAAATACATTCCACCACTACCTAAGAAAGTAGAGAAATTAACAAAGAATAAACAGAAACCAACAACTTCATTATCATAATATGCTAAAAGTACTTCTGCTTGTTTCTTATCAAATAAATTTTCTTTTAATTGATCTACATTTGTAATCACATCTTCAACCATATCTTCATATACAGCAAGTTTCATTACAAAATCATAGATTGTTTGAGTATCTTCTTCTACTGCTTTTTTAAGCTTAAATTCATCAATTCTAGTATCTATCATTATCTTCACACTCCTATTGTATAAGTTTATCATATTGACCTATAATTGAGAAGAGGTGGGCACAAAAAAAGCACCCTTCTAATGAAGGATACTAGTCATTATTTATTTCTATAGTTGCTTCTTGATATAAATCAAATACTGCTAGAGCTAAAGTTTTAAATAATTCACTATTTACAACTAAAGTTAAATCAATACTTAAGACAACTTCATTGTTACGATCAAAGAAATCTACATACTGAGATTTAAGATATGATTCATTTACGCCACCTAGAACATCTCTAACTTTAATAAAGTGTTCATCTTTATTAACTACTTCTTCTTTATTATAATATAGACCTTGAGAAGTTATTACTAATCTTTCAACATCCATACCACCATAAGTATTAGAATAATTATTAAGTGTTTGTTCAAATTGTCTTAATGCATTATTCTTTTCATCTAAATTAGCATCTTCAACATCTTTAACTTTTAAGTATCTAAATCTAACACCTTGTTTAGCATTAATTTCTTTTAATGCACGTTGTGATTTAATTAAAGCATATGCTGTATTAATATCTCTTATCAACTCTAAACTATTTTTCTTAGTCTTTTTATTATATAAGTCATTTTCTATTGTTTCCCAAATTTCATTTTTATGGAAACGGAATGCTAAAGCATTTTGTAATCCGTAAGTCATTGTTTGATCATTACGATAGTTAAATATTTCATCTAATTTACGCAAATCAAATTCATGCTCAACATTATTGTTTACACATAATTTAATGATACGTCCATCAAAACGTACATTTTTACGTTTATTAGAAACCTTCTTAAAGATAAAGAATAAAATCATTAATACTAGAAATACTACAAATGCTACTTGTAAATAGAATAAGTATTCCTTGTATTCAGTAATAAACTTAAATGTATAAGCTAATAATAAAGCTCCAGATACTGCACTTAACAATAAAAAGATAACGCTAAAAAAGCCTAGCACTTTTGTTTTTGTTGATTTTTTATCATAATATATATTCATATTATCCCTCGCTTCATTCAATATATAATCATTATAGCATATTTACTATTCACTCAAAACAAAAACACTAAAAAAGCATGAAAGTTATCATGCTTACATATTGAATTCTTTTTTATTAAATTCTCTTACGAATCTTTCTAAATCAGATTCTATTGTATAATCAACTTTGTCTAGTTCTTTATCAATAGCTTCTAATTGTTCACTAGTAAGCTTACGATCTAGATAAGGGAAAAGAATAGTATCTTCTTTATTGATATGATCTTTTAACATAGTTCCATATTCAGCAAGTAATGCTTTAATTTTTAAGTCATTACCTGTTGCTTCAATTAATTGTGTTCTCATAGAACGGCTTAATTCATGTTCTTGATACATAACTTCAAGTATTTCAATTTTTTCAAAATACTTAAATAAAACATCTTCTTCTTTACCATGATGAAATTCATCTGCATATTCTTTAAAGAATACAATCATTTCATCAATTTCTTCTCGATATTTACTATAATAATCCTCTTGTCTAGTTATATATTCTGCAATATAAACCATTTCTAATATTTTTTGATGTTCATCCATTAATCTTTTAATGATTCTTGAATATTCTTGTTTAGTTTCTTGGGGAGCAAATATTTTTAATTCTTCTACTTCACCATTAACTAGTTGAGCCATATATTCATTCATTTCTTGTTGCATCTTTTCATCATAATTATGAATTTCTAAGACATCTTTTAATAAACAAGATCCTAAAGAACAGTTTGCACAATCAATATCATTAGCTAAAAGAAAATCACCTATAATTGGATATTCAATAATTACATCTTTAATTGATTTATCAAAATTAAGCAATTAGCTCACCACCTAAACTAATAATATGATTAACTACTTCAATATCTTTACCACTATTTACTACAGCTCTTTCTAAAGCATCTTTAATTCCAGTACAACATGGTACTTCCATTCTTACAACTACTATTTTATTTATATTATTATTTTCAATGATTTGTGTTAATTTAATTGCATAGTCTACATCATCTAATTTTGGACAACCTATGATTGTTGTTTTACCATCGATAAAATCTTTATGGAAATCAGCATAAGCATAAGCTGCACAATCAGCTGCTACTAATAGAGTAGAATCCTCAAAAGATTGATGTTGTGGGTCAATTAATTTAATTTGAACAGGCCATTGTTTTAAACTTGATTTATTCATTATTACCATCTCCTTACTTATGATTATACATTAAACACTTAAGATAGTTTGTTGCAATTACGACAAATAATAAAAAAACTAGTATTTAACTAGTTTTGTTTATGTAAGAAGTTTAATAAATCTTTTGCAGCCTCATGTGGTCCACTAGATTCAAATCCTTTAATACCCAATCTTGTTTTTAATTGTCCTACTTTGATATCTTCTTTAAACATCATATCAAAGTATTTCTCAATTAATGGATCTGTTTGATCTTTCCTTTGAATTGGTCCAAATGGATTAGCAAAGTATGATTTAACTAGTCCTACTTCAGTTGTTGTTCCTTTAGCAAGACGAGCTCCATCAATGAAGACTTGTTTAGCTTCTTTAATATTATCAAAGATTTCAACAGGTTCTCCACCTTCTTCATAGTTATTAGCATATAAGAAATAATCAATTTCATAACCTTTCATTATTTCATCATATGTAGCAACTGGTATTACTACCCTAGAGTTTATTTTATCTGGGTTCATAAAGATAGAACGATCAATTGTACGATACGCATATCCTACATCTAAATCATCAAGTCTTACAAAGGCACCAATCTCTGTACCATATGCAATAACTTTATCTTGTTCATCAAATAAAATACCCATATCATCAAAAATAATCTTAATATCAGTAATACCATTATCTTCTAGCGATCTTAAA
>JAVWHL010000027.1:0-14942 GCA_036640095.1 Erysipelotrichales bacterium
AAACCGAGGGCGATTGCCTTCGGTTTTTGGTTTTTTATAGAAACTATAACTTCTTATGCGTTACAGCCCCTTTATAATTCTATACCAATTTTATATGCTGTCTCAATAATTTCGTTAATTGCTTCTTTTGAAGGTGTGAAGTTTTTAGAAATTCCACCATCATCTATAATTTCTAAACCAGCCTCTGCTAGTTTCTCTTCAATTGTTTTAGCAGTATTCATATACCAACCGTATGCTCCAAATCCTAACCCTTTTTTATCTTTAATATTACAAGATTTTAGTTTGTCTAACATACCAGCAATTTCCATTGACATGAAACTGTTATAACAACCACTACCAATAAAGACAGCTTTAGAATCTAATATCTCTCTCATTATAACTGCGATATTAGTTTCTGATTTTTTATATATTTTAACATCAACTCCAGCTTGAGCTAATCCTTCAGCTAATGCTTCAGCTATTTGTTGAGTATGTGACCAAACACTTTCATATACTATTGTTGCTTTATGTTCGTTTTGAGCTAGTGAATGTCTTTCATATAAATCGATAATCTCTTTTACATAAGTTTTCCAAATGATACCATGTGCAGGACAAATCATATCAATATCCATAGTCTTAATAATATTAATTTTAGCATTAATAAGCATATTATATGGTACTAGTATATTTGCATAGTACTCTTTTGCTTGTGCTAAACAGAAATCCTTACCATGATCACAATCATATAAATTATAGCTAGCAATATGTTGTCCAAATGCATCGTTCGAGAATGCAATTTTTTCTTCTACTAAATAAGTTAACATATTATCTGGCCAGTGAATCATAGGCATTTCTAAGAATTTCATTGTATATTTACCAGTATTTAATGTTTCATCTGTAGCTACTGTAGTAAATTCATATTCACCAAAGTATTGTTGTAACATATTGTTAATACCAATACTAGAAGCATAAGGCGAACAATTTGGATATTTCTCCATAAAGCGAACGAACCCTCCAGAGTGATCTGGCTCTGCATGTTGAACTACTAAATGATCAATTGCTTTGTCTCCAATAACTGATTCTATTCTTTCAAACATGATGTCTACAAATTCTTCTTCAACTGTATCTATTAAAGTTATTTCTTCATCAACAATTAAATAGGCATTGTAAGTACTACCTTCCTCTATTGGGAATAGGCTACCATGGAAATGACGTAGATTGAAATCTTGAACACCTACCCAATATACATTTTCTTTAATTTGTATTGCTTTTCTCATAAATAAAAACATCCTTTCAAAGTTATACTATCATTATATGCACAATCTAGCTATTATACAAGTAGGAGCAAAAAATTATAAAGAGTATTGACACATAAACAATATCTGATATAATAAACATATGAACAAATATTCATATGTTGTGAAAGGATGATTACAATGAAACTTAAAGTATCAGGATTGGATTGCGTTAATTGTGCAATGGATATAGAAAATGAATTAAAGAAAGACAAAAGACTAAGTGATGTTGTAGTGGACTTTGCATCGCAAAGTATTAGCTTCAATAAACAAGATGATATTAGTATTGATGAAATCAAAGCTAAAGTCGTTGAAGTAGAGTCTGATGTTAGTTTTGTAGAAGATGAAAAGTCTAAATATATCTTAAATATTAAAGGTCTAGATTGTGCGAATTGTGCAATGGAAGTAGAATCTGAACTAAAGAAAAAAGAAGAACTAGATAATGTTGTAGTGGACTTTGCATCACAAAAAATTATCTTTAATGCATCTTCAAATATTGATTTAGATAAAATTAAAAAAGAAGTTAAAGATATCGAACCAGATGTGAATTTTATTGATGGTAATAGTAGTGTTAATAAATTCACATACAATGTCGGTGGATTAGATTGTGCATCATGTGCTGCAGACTTTGAAAGAGCTTTAAATGAACAACCAGAAATTGAAAGTGCAATTGTAGATTTTGCTCAATCAAGAGTTATCATTGAATATAGTGAAAGAGATTATGATGTTGTTGAAAAAGTAGCAAGTCAAATGGAAGATGATTTAGTAATTAGTAAAGTAGATCGTTCTAAAAAAGATGTTATTAAATCAGATATTGATTATTCACTAATTTGGAGTGTATTAATTTCAGCACTAATTGTAGCGATTACTATTATCTTTAAATTTGAAGGTAATCTTAAATTTGGTGCTTATTTAGTAGCATACATTATTGCAGCTTATGATGTTTTAATTAAATTAGTTAAGAACTTAGTAAAAGGTAAAGTATTTGATGAAAACTTCTTAATGGGTATTGCAACAGTTGCAGCTTTTGCGATTGGTGAGAATCTAGAAGCAATTGCGGTAATTGTATTCTACAAAGTTGGTGAGTTTATGCAACAACTTGCTGTTAATAACTCTCGTCGCTCAATAGGTGGATTAATGGATATTAAAGCAGAGTATGCTAACTTATTAATAGATGGTAAAATAAGACAAATCGATCCTAACGAAGTTAAAATTGGAGAGCATGTAGTTATTAAACCAGGTGAAAAAATCCCATTAGATGGTGTTGTAATTGAAGGAACAACTTATTTAGATACAAAAGCATTAACAGGTGAATCTAAAGCAGTAAAAGTTGAAGTTGGTGAAGATGTACTAAGTGGGTCTATTAATACTGATAGTATGATAACAATAGAAGTTACTAAAGTATTTAATGATTCAACAGTAGCAAAAATATTAGATTTAGTTGAAAATAGTAGTGCTAATAAAGCACCGACAGAAAACTTTATCACTAAATTTGCTAGAGTATATACTCCAATAGTAGTAATTATTGCTGCATTAGTTGCTTTCTTACCACCAATTATTTTAAATCAAGAGTTCTATCCTTGGATTTATAAAGCATTAATCTTCTTAGTTATCTCATGTCCTTGTGCTTTAGTTATTTCAGTTCCATTAGGATTTTTTGGTGGAATTGGTAATGCATCAAAACATGGTATTCTTATTAAAGGTGCTAACTACTTAGAAGCTTTAAATAGTGTTGATACAGTAGTGTTTGATAAAACAGGTACTCTAACTAAAGGAGACTTTGCAGTTGTTGAAAGTGAAGTGTTTAATGGATATACACAAGAACAATTATTAGAGATAACTGCATATGCAGAACAGTATTCTAATCATCCGATTGCTACTTCTATTAAACAAGCATATAATAAAGATATTGATTTAAGTAGAATTAGTGATTATCAAGAAATATCAGGACAAGGTATTAAAGTAAATATTGATGGTAAAGTTGCTTTAGCAGGTAATCATTTATTACTTCAAAATAATGGAATAGAATTTGAAAAAGTTGAAAAAGTTGGTACAATAGTACTATTAGCATATGATAATAAATATGTAGGTTATACAATTGTAGCTGATGAAATAAAAGAAAATGCTGTTAGTGGTATTAAAGATCTAAAAGAATTAGGTGTTAAAAATCTAATTATGTTAACTGGTGATAATGAAGTTGTGGCAGAAGATGTTGCACAAAAAACAGGGATTACTAAATTCTTTGCTAAATTATTACCTAATGATAAAGTAGAACGTTTTGAAGAATTAGAACAAAACAAAGAAGATGGAAGTAAAATCATCTTTGTTGGTGATGGTATTAATGATGCTCCAGTATTAGCTAGAGCTGATGTTGGTGTAGCAATGGGTGGTGTTGGTAGTGATGCTGCTATTGAATCTGCAGATATGGTAATAATGACAGATGAGATCACTAAAATTGGTACTTCAATTAGAATTGCTAAATTCACTAGAAAAATTGTTACTCAAAATATCGCTTTAGCATTAATTGTAAAACTAGGTGCATTAACATTAGGTTTATTTGGAATCGCAACAATTTGGGAAGCTGTTATCGCTGATGTTGGTGTAGCTATTGTAGCAATCTTTAATGCAATGAGAGTATTAAAAATGAAAGGTGATTAATAATATGGAAGAAAACCTAAAAGATATTTGTGGTACTGATATGGGTCATGAAGATTTAATAAAAGAGAATAAAGCTAATACATTGTGTGATGATCATGCATATCATTTAGCAGAGTTCTTTAAAGTATATAGTGATGAAACAAGACTTAAGATAATTCACTTACTATCTCTAAAAGAATTATGTGTTCATGAGATTGCAGGGATTTTAGATATGAGTCAATCAGCAATTTCTCATCAATTAAAAGTTTTACGTAATCAAAAATTAGTTAAACCAAGAAAATCAGGAAAACATGTATTCTATTCACTTAGTGATGATCATGTAGTCACAATTTTCAAAAATGGGTTAGATCATATTGTAGAATAAATTAAAAAGGCTAAGTAATACTTAGTCTCTTTATTTTTAGAAGGGATGATATAATGATAAGAAAAGCTAGAGAAGATGAACTTGAAGAAATTCTAGATATTTGGTTAGTAACAAATATTAAAACTCATGATTTCATTGAAGAATCTTATTGGCAAAGTAATTTAGATTATGTTCGAAAAGAACTTCCTAAGGCTGATTTATTTGTCTTTGATCGTGAAGGTGAAATTGCTGGGTTTATTGGTATAGTTGAAGGATTTATTGGCGGAATCTTTATTGCTGAAAAATGGCAATCTAAAGGTATAGGAAAACAATTACTAGACTATTCAAAAGAAAAGTATGATAGTTTAACTTTAGAAGTGTATGCTAAAAATCTAAAAGCATATTTATTCTATTTAAATAATGGATTTGAAGTAATAGAAAAATCAACATATGATCCTGTCAGTGAAGAAGAATATACAATGAAATGGGAAAAAGATAAGACAATAATAAAAGCTGAAGATTAATTTCTCCAGCTTTCTTTTATATATTATTGTTTATTTGTCTTATATTTTTTGATGTTGATTATATAGTTGATTGTTACCCCAACAAGCGCCAATAAACCAAAGTAGCCTAATATAGGATATACTATTGAAATAAGGCTAGAGAAGCCTAAACTAGATAGAGAAAGGGCAACTAAGCATAGAATTGGGATTGTTAGTTTACGATTCTTTATTTTCGTATTATTACTTCCATCAATATAGTTTAAGATAGCAAATAACATACCAATTGAGGCAGAAACCAATCCACCAAATAATACAAATGCATATACATTATTCATAAGTGGACTAATATTTTTTGAAATTTCTAACATCGGCATTTCAACATTATGAACACTTTCTATATTATGTATAATAGAAAAAACTACCGCATAACAAATAACTCCTAGAATTAATGCTGAGCATAATGCCCCTTTAAAAATCTCTTTAGTTGATTTAGCATTCTTACCCATTGGTGAAAGAAGACCAATTTCTAAATAGAAATTATAAGTCATATATAATATGGCAGAAAACCACCAAGTAAATTTAAGTGGGCCATGATCTATTAGTGGAATAGAACCAACTTCTAAATTAATTCCTAATAATGCAGTAATGATTGCAATAACAAACATTATTGGGGTTAATATTTTAAATGTATTCATAATTCCAGAGGTATCTTTTAATCCAATAAAAATAACTAATAAACAGAGTAGAATAGAACCTATAATATTAGGTAAACCTAGAATTGAATTAAATAATGCTCCTGCACCTGCAAACATAATTACTAGAACACCTGCTGAGAAAAAGAGAAAGGTACAATTAACAAATAATTTCAATATTTTATTTTCTCCCACAATAACTTGTTCAAAAGAATTAGGCTGCCTTAAATAACTACTATGCATTACCATAAATGAAAAGATAAAAACCATAAACGCTAAAATGATAATACCAAATAATGCTCTATCTGGATAGACAGCAAAGAATTGTAATAACTCTTGTCCTGAAACAAAACCTGCTCCAAATAATGTTCCTACATATGTAGTTGTGATTGTATAAAAACCTACTTTATTTTTCATGTATTTCACCTCAATAGCTCTCAGATGTATTTTATCATAATAAATTTTTTTCTCAAAGTTTAATTTTATATTTAATAAGAATGTTTAGATTAATAAAGATATATAATTTATGATATAATAATCTAGGAAAGAGGGGATACTATGGTTAATGATACTATTGTAGCTTTAGCTACACCTAATATGAAATCAGCCATCTCTATTATAAGAATAAGTGGTAGTGATAGTATTGAGATGGTAAATGAGATATTTTCAAAAGATTTAAGCAAAGTAAAATCACATACCATTAACTATGGGTATATATTAGATGGTAATGATAAAATAGATGAGGTATTAGTAAGTGTATTTAAAGGTCCTAAGAGTTTTACGGCTGAAGATGTTGTTGAAATAAATAGTCATGGTGGGATTGCGATCACAAGAAAAGTATTAAATCTAGTTTTATCTAAAGGAGCTAGACTTGCTAATCCTGGAGAGTTTACGCAAAGAGCGTATCTTAATAATAGAATTGATATGCTAGAAGTTGAAGCTATAAATGATATGATAGATGCAACTAGTGATAAAGCTAGTCAACTTGCCATGTCTGGCTTGAGTAGACAAACAACTAAATTAATTGAAGAATTTAAAGAGGATATGTTGGAAATAATAGCTCAAGTAGAAGTTAATATAGATTATCCAGAATATGATGATGTTAAACAATTAAGTAGTGAAGAGATTAAACCAAAACTATTAAAGTTCAAAGATAAAATTGATTCAATTATAAAAAATAGTAAAACATCTACAATGATTAGAAATGGTATTAAAGTAGCAATCATAGGCAGACCAAATGCAGGTAAATCAAGTTTATTAAATGCCTTTCTAGAAGAAGATAAAGCAATTGTAACTGATATTGCTGGTACTACAAGAGATATAGTAGAGGCTGAATATATTTTAAATGGTGTAAATGTTGTCTTTCTAGATACTGCTGGTATTAGAGAGACAGAAGATGTTGTTGAAAAAATTGGTATTGAAAAAGCATATCAAGCTAAAGAGGATGCTGATATTGTATTGTTAATAATTGATTCATCTCAAGCGCTTAATGACTTTGAGCAAGAATTAATAGAAAATAAAGATAAGAGAGTATTGGTTGTTTTAAATAAAAGTGATCTTAAAACAAAAAGTAATATTGAGGGCATTAGTATTAGTGCTATTAATAATGATATAGAAGAATTAAAAGGTGCAATGATAGAAAAACTAGACTTAGATATAGATATTAGTAATGAAAGTTTATTCTTATCTAATCAACGACATTTAGCATTACTTAATCAAGTATCAGATGCAATTACAAGTGGTTTAGAAGCAATTGAAATTGAAATGCCAACAGATATTATTGTTAGTGACTTAGAAGATGCATACAGTAGTTTACAAGAAATTCTAGGGGTTAAATATACTGATAGCTTATTAGACGAACTATTTTCAAGATTTTGCTTAGGTAAATAATGGTAGTATATTTAACAATTTTAAATTTATTTGCATTGATTTTAATGAAATATGATAAATATAATGCGATAAATAATAATGAGAGAGTACCTAATAAGTTATTCTACTTTATATCAATCTTAGGTGGACCGATAGGGATTATGCTAGGAATGAAGTTTTTTCGACATAAAACAAAGCAAAGAAGCTATTACTTGATAACTGTTTTATCGATAATTATTTGGATAACTTTAATATATACAATAAGTTTAAACAGATTCTAAATCTGTTTTTTATTTATGTTATAATATATTCTAAGAAATGAGTGTGAAGATAAATGATAATATTAGGAAGCCAATCAAAAGCAAGGTTAGAACTGATTAAGCTATATAATGCAGAAATTGAAGTTAGAGTAAGTGATACAAAAGAAGAATATAATAATTCACTAAGTTTAGAAGATAATATGAAGAATATAGCAAAAGAAAAAGCTATGAACTTAAAAAAAGATATAGATTTTAATGATGCTCTAATTTGTGCTGATACATTAGTTGTTTTAGATAATGAGATACTTGGCAAGCCAAAAAATTATGGAGAGGCTTTTAATATGATAAAATCATACTCTAATAAAAGTGTGGATGTTATTACGGGTGTATATTTATGTTATCAAAATAAAGAATATAACTTTTGTGAAACTTCTACAATTCATTTTGATGAAGTACAAGACTATAAGATAAAGAGTTATTTGGATGAAAATAATGATTATTTAAATATTGCAGGAGCTTTAGATATAGATGTGATTGATAAATATGTTAAATATAGCTTTGAAGGATCATATTCAAATATAATTGGATTACCACTAGAAACTATTAGTGAGATATTATCAGATAAATTGAATGATACATCAATTAGTACTCCAATATATGATTATGTTGATGTTTATCGTTCGAGTGTACGTTCTATTATAGTAAAAGATAATAAAATAGGATTATTAAAAGGATATACTTTTGATAAAGAACATACATTTTATATGAGTGTTGGTGGTGGTTATCACACCTTTGAGGATAAAGAAGATATTCTAGAAAAAGAGATTGAAGAAGAGGCTGGACTGAAAGTAAATAATGTTAGACATTTAATTGATGCTCAAGAATATACATATAATAAAAGATATATCGATTTTATTAAGAAAACATATCACTCATATTATGTGGCAGATGCATATAAAGAAGTAGATACGCATTATATTGGTTATGAGGAAGAACTGTTATTAGGAGTAGAGTACTTTGATATAAATGAAGCACTTGTAATCTTATTAGAACAATTAAAAGAGTATGCGAAATTAAGTTATCCTGTTTTTAATATGACTTATTGTGATCTTAAAGCTATGTGTGCTTATTGGGGAGTTTTAAATAATGTTAGAATTTAAAGAAATTGAGATAAATGATTATGAAGAATTTAAACTAATAAGTGAAGAGATTTTAGATAAACATATAAAAAATAGACCAGATATTTATAAAAAAGGTAATCCATTATCTAATGAATATTTTCTTTTTCTACTTAATGATGAAGATACAATATCTATTAAAGCAGTATATGATAATAAAATTGTAGGGATTAGTGTAATTGAAATTAAAGATGCTCCAATTAGTCCAATTGTTCATGAAAGAGAGTTTGCATTTATTGATACCTTTGGAGTTTTAAAAGAATATCAAGGTCAAGGAATAGGACAAAGACTCTTTGATAAAAGCATTGAATATATTAAAATGATGGGTATTAACAAAGTTGAACTACTAGTTTGGGAATTTAATGAACAAGCAATAAAGTTTTATGAAAAAAATACAATGAACACATTAAACAGAACTTTAGAGTTGATTATATAATAAAATAGTGATATTATATTTAGCGAGGTGATAAGATGAATAATTTTTCTTGTAAATAATTGGCACAAGTATATATATATGCTTTTTATGGTGCCTTACAAGAAAATTATAATCTTATTGGACACTACTTTTAATTTTAAGCTACAAGAGATAATTTTCTTGTAGCTTAATTTTTTTTATAAGGAGTGGATATAATGAGTAATATAGAAATAAGAAATATGAGTTTCTCATATGATAATCATCATGAAATGATCTTTGATGATGTCACATTAAATATAAATACTAATTGGCGATTAGGTCTAATTGGAACGAATGGAAAAGGAAAGACAACTTTATTAAGAATATTGATGGGTGAATTAGAACCTAGTGGAATAGTGAACCATCAGACTAAGTTTCAATACTTCCCATTTGATGTAGATGGAGCTATGATTGTTAAAGATGTAATTGAAACGATAAATATCGATGTTCAAGAATGGGAAATAGAAAGAGAATTAAATTTATTAGACGTTAATTTAGATGTTATAGATAGACCATTTTCTAGTTTAAGTAATGGTGAACAAACTAAAGTAATGTTAGTAGCATTATTTCTTCAAGATAATGTCTTTCTTTTAATTGATGAACCAACAAATCATTTAGACATTGATAGTAGAAAAACACTAGCAAATTATCTTAAAATGAAAAAAGGATTTATCTTAGTTTCACATGATAGACGTTTATTAAATGAAGTAGTTAATCATGTTATTAGTATTAATAAATCAAGTGTCGATTTATTAAAAGGTAATTATGAGACGTGGGCTGAAGAAAAACTCAAGAAAGAAAAAGATGAGGTAGTCCAAAATGAAAAACTTACTAAAGATATTAAGAGGTTAAAGGAAGCTACTAAAAGAACTGGCGAGTGGTCTGATCGTATTGAAAAGAGTAAGATGGCTCGTGGTAATGGCGGTGAAATCCCTGTGGATAGAGGTTTTGTAAGTCATAAGGCATCAAAAATGATGAAGAAATCAAAGAGTACACAGGCTCGTCAAGAGAAAGCCATGGAAGCTAAAAAAGACTTGTTACTTGATGTAGAGGTTGCTCCAAAACTTAGTATGGAACCTGAGCAATATCATAGTAAAACATTAATAAGAATGAAAGATATTGAGATTAGTTATGGAGAAAGAGTAGTCTTAAGTGATGTTTCATTTGACATTAATAGAGGAGAATGTGTCGCTTTAATGGGGCCTAATGGTTCAGGGAAATCAAGTTTATTTAAACTTTTATTAAATGAAGATATTGATTATAAGGGAACCTTAGAAGTGCCGGAAAGTTTAAAAATTTCTTATGTACAACAAGATACAAGCACTTTATCAGGAACTCTTGATGAATTTGTATTAAGTAAAGGTATAGATAAAACACAATTCTTTACTATACTAAGAAAACTTGGCTTTAAAAGAGATGTCTTTGAAAAAAGAATTGAAGACTATTCACAAGGACAAAAGAAAAAAGTTGCGCTTGCAGCTAGTTTATGTAGTAAGGCGCATCTATATTTATGGGATGAACCGCTAAACTATTTAGATGTAATTGCAAGAGAACAAATTGAAGAATTAATAAAAGAATATCAACCAACTATTCTTTTAATAGAACATGATGAAGAGTTTATCAATAATATCGCACAAAAAGTGATAAATCTCTAAGGAAAATTAACTTGTTCTTGAGTGTTAAACTGATATAATAAAAACAAATAAATAAAGGATGTGTTTTTATGAAAGAAATGAGACGTAAAGATCGCCAAATGGCAGATAATGTTGCAAGAAGATTATTAGAAGGAGCAGAGTTTGGGATACTAGCTACTTCAGATGAAAACAACCAACCATATGGAGTACCCCTAAACTTTGTTGTATATAACGATTACATCTATATCCATAGTGCATTAGTTGGTCATAAACTTGATAATGTTAAGGCTAATGAAAAAGCTTGCTTTACTGTAGTAGGTAATTCTAAAGCTGTATATGATGAAGATTATACATCATACTTTGAAAGTGTAATTGTCTTTGGAAAAGCTACAATAGTTGAAGATGATAAAGAAAAAGTAGAAGCATTAAGAGCATTATCTAAAAAGTATCTCCCAGAGTTCATGGATAAATTTGGAGATGAAATGAGAAAATCATTTAAAGAAACAGCCATGGTAAAAATCAGTATTGATAAAATAACAGGAAAAGAAAAGACACCATTTAACTAAAAAGATGACGAGTTTACTCGCCATCTTTTTATATTTGATTGATACTAATTATAGAAAATATATCAAGCTCTTTATCGTTTAGATATATTTTTTCGTTTAGTTTATCTATTTTCTTTATTGTGAAAGTACCTTTACTAATTTTATTGTTTTCCACATATTCAATAATTACTTTTCGATTATTATTATAGGCTTCTAATAACTCTGTATTCAAAACATTTAGCGTATCTTCCATCAACTCAATATCTACTATATCTTTAGTTATTACGCTTTCCTTTTGCTCATCACCTGATATTACTGCAGCAAAAGCATGCCACTTAACAATACCACGAGGTCTAAAAGGATATTCATCATTCTGATTCATTTTCATCACCCGTATCACCCGCATTATGCCCGCCAATTAATCTGCGTCGTTTAAAATAATTTGATTCATCACCCAAAGCACTTGCTTTAAAAACAGTATCTTGTCCATATTTGATATTGATTGTATCATATGCAAAATCTAAATCTGTATTTGTTACATCTTGACCTTGTGCGAATAGATTTAATTGTACACCTTCAAACTCAGTGATTGAAGTTAGCGAAATACCAAGTCTTCTAATAGGTATATCTAATACATGATTATCATATATGCCAAGTAGTACCTCACTAATGACACTTATATCAAAAGATGGTGCTGCAAGTTTATGTTGCATTCTAAAAGGTGGTTGATCTTCAACACTGCCGTAACCTATATATAAAGATACAACTCGTGCAACCTTATGTTCTGCTCTAAGTCTTTCGCATTGTCCAATTATTAAGTCTTTCAAATACTGTCTAACTTCATTTTTAGGAGTATTATGAAATAATGTTTGATTTGAATTATATCCCTTACGTTGATGCTCTCTTTCTTGATCTTGTACTCTACTTATATCAATACCATTAGCATGTAAATATAATTCCTCACCCATGATACCTAGATATTTAACTAATTTATAAATATCGTAATGAGCTAAATCATACATCGATTCAATCCCTAAATCGTGTAATCTTTTTTCCATACCTCTTCCAATTCCCCAGACATCAGTTAAATCAGTAATGGGCCATAACTTATTGGGTAAGTCTTCATAGCGCCACGTTGCAATAAAATCATCATTATGTTTAGCCTCAATATCTAAAGCAAATTTAGCAAGCAACATATTATCCCCAATACCACAAGTAGCATACATTCCAAATCTACTTAGAAGCTCACTTAAAAGAAATTGTGCCATTTCATAGATGCTCTTATCATACAAAGATAAATAACCACCAACATCGATAAAAACTTCATCTATTGAATAAACTAAAATATCCTCACTAGAAAAGTATTCTAAATACATTTTCAAGATTTTATTACTCATATGAACATAATAAGCCATCCTAGGTTTAACAATATGTACTTTTAAGTTTTTAGGTAATTCAAATAAACGAAAACGACCAGGCATTCCCTTAGCTCTTAAAGAAGGACTAGTAGCAAGTACAATACTACTTTCACCTCTAGATGCATCAGCAACAACTAGGTCTGTTTTAAATGGATCAAGTCCTAATGCAATACATTCAGCAGTCGCAAAAAAACTTTTTAAATCAATACATATAATATCATCATAACGTTTAAATTGTTCTAATCCCATTGATATAACCTCAATAAATTACTTAGTATAAAGCATAACTTTTAAATCAGTATTAAAGATATTTATTTGTTCAATAACTTTAAACCCAATCTTCTTATAATATGATTCAACACCTGTTTTATAAGTCTCTACAAGTAAAGATAAATTACAAGGACTTTCTTCGATAACCTTATTAAATAAAAGTCTTGATATACCTTGACCTTGATACTTTTCAAAGACAGCAATAGAATCTAGATATGTCGTATTTTCAATACCTTCTACATCAAAAGAATAATCCTCTTCAATTAACTCTTCCATTGTTTCATTAAGTGTCTTTTCAATATCAGCATGATATGAAACTAAACATCCTGTTATATTACCTTGATCATTCTGATGAACAATAATATTATCATGTGAAAACTTAGTATTTGGAGTTTGATAATAAACTTTCAATAACTCTTTTTGTTTTTCTAAATCCTCAGTTTTTAAAATATCTTCAAACAAACAAGAAGAAGCCATTAATATCAAATCACAAACTTCTTCTATATCATTTAATTCTGCTTTTCTTATCATTTTACCACTTCTTTCTTTAAGACATATTCTATCATAAAAATAAAAGAACCTAAAGATTAAACTTTAGGCTCTCGTTTTATTTTTTGTATGTATATGTTTTAGCGTATGTTCTCTTACCATTTTTGTATTTCCCTACAAATTTAGTTGCTTTTCCATATTTATTTGTTTTTAATTGACCTCTACTATTATATTTGTAAACTGTCTTAGTTCTTAATTTTCCATTAGCAAATGTTCTGTAAGTATAGCTTGTTCTTTTACCATTTGTTCTATAATAGATAAATGTATTATTTTTTGCTTTTCCATTACTATGGTAATTGTATATTTTTTTACCTGAAATTTTATCATTACCATAATAACTGTAATTAGTTAGACGTTGAACTTTTTTGTTTGCATAATAATCATATATATTAGTACTTGTTCTATTTCCGAATTTTAAAGATCTAGCAACAGTTGTTCTTTGTTGCAAAGAACCATTTCCGCGATATTTATAAGAATTTGAACTTTTAACAATAGTTTTTGGTGAAGCATTCCACATTAAACTATTTTCTTTAGTATTATTTGAAGTCATTTGACCTTTAGCATTATAATAAGCTGCATAAATATTTTTATGTCTAACAACATCAGTTTTAAATGAAGTAGCTCCATAATATCTCGTATAGTTTTTTACTTTACTATTTTCATAGTAATTATAAACAAGGTATTCAGTTATTTCATTTTTATCATTTCTAATATATTTAATTAATTGAACTACTTTATCATTAGTACATTTAGTCTCACTTAATAAAAACTTGTTCTCACTATCAGCAAATACTTTTTTATTACAAGTATCTTCTGGAGTTGTTTCATTATCATTTTGTGTAGTTGTATCATTTGTCTTTTCAACAATTGTTGTACTTTCTGTTGGATTGTTGCTTTCTAATGCTTCTTCAGCACTAATATTAGTTGTATATAATCCTACTAACATTGCTGGTGCTAATAATAAGCTTAATGCTAATTTATTTCCTTTTTTCATAGTAGTACCTCCAAAATAATCTATCATAAATATTATAAACTTTTTATACAAAAAAAGCTAGTCCTTGCATACTATTTATTGCTTGTATCTTAAAAGTATATATGATATAATTTATTAGTATTAAAATACACATACTATGGATTCACGAACCGTTCTGGCGAAAGCTGGGGAGTGTTGGAAGTAGTAGAGGTCTAAAAAAGAAAGGAAGAAAAAACATGGCAGTATTAACAATGAAGAAGTTATTAGAAGCTGGTGTTCACTTTGGACATCAAACAAGAAGATGGAATCCAAAAATGGCTCC
>JAVWHL010000028.1:0-14152 GCA_036640095.1 Erysipelotrichales bacterium
CTAATATCAATTTTAGTTTCTTTATCTTTTATCATTCTTCCATCAGTTTTAACTTTATACTCATCTAGATGCTTATCTTTAGCAACTGAATCAGCATATAATGAAGTACTTATTTGAGAAGTAGTCTCTTTTACTTCAACTCCATCAATTACTAAAGTAACAGCTTTTTCCACAGCGAATACAGCACCAGTTACAGCACCAATAATCACAATAAAGAATAGAACAAATTTTGGCGTTCTTTTCTTAAACCATTGCCAATTAATCTTTCCATTTTCACCAATAACTCCCATAGCTTTTTTATAAGAGTGATAGTAGTCATGTTTTATTTTTTTAACTTTTTCTATTTTAACTTGTTTATCCATTGCACGTGCAACAGATCCATCAAATGCTTTTTGCTTTGATTTTCCTTTTAGATTATTTTCTTCTGGATTTAAATTATTTTGATTTAAGTCGTTATCTTGCTCATTATCAAAGAAGCTTTTATCGTCTCTATTGTTTTTCATAAACCCACTCCAATCGTATAAGTATTATAACAAATGCTTAAAACATATGCAAAATAAACAGAATAAATGGACTAAAGCTACAAAAAAACACCACATTTAAGTGGTGCGTTCTTTAAATTTAAATCCTGTTTCCGCCATTACTATACCTAAAGTAATAATAATACCACCAATTAATAGTCCACTTGAGAAAGGCTCAAAACCTAAGAATACTGAAGTAAGTGAAGCAAATAATGATTCAGTACTAAATATTAATGCTGAATTTGATGCTGGCAAATACTTTTGAAATGCGATTTGCCCAGAAAAACCAAACGCAGCTGAGAAACTTAGATATGCAATTGCAGGAAGAGCTGCTTTAAACTCAGTTGGTTCAATATGAATAATAGGCTCTCCGTTTATAATACAAGTTAATGCAGAAAGAATTAATGCAACACTAAGTTGAATTATTACCAAGTTAATAGGATCTTCTTTTCTTACAAAGTATCCAATTAAAACAATATGTAATGCAAATATAAATGACGATAGTAATGTTAGATAATCTCCTAATACTAAATGAGCTTGGTCTTTTAATGAATTAAGACTACTTGCTAAATGAAAGATATCTACATTAAACACTAAAATAAAGAATCCTATAATCATCATCATTACACCAACAAAGAAATGTTTAGCAACCTTAACTTTAAATACTACAAACATTATTATTGGTACGATTGCAACATTTAATACTACAAGAAATGCATTTTTACTAACTGTTGTAGTTTCTAATGCTGTGCTGTGTATAGTCATACTAGTGAAGAATACTACACCTAATGCTAATCCATAAAGAACTGTTCTAAGATTCATATTCTTTAATCTTTTATGAAAGATAATACAAAGTAAGATTACTCCTACTCCAAAACGATATACTTGCATTTGTGTAACGCTGACGTGTTTGATAGCAACATCTGTTGCAACATAACCCCAAGCCCACACAATTGCTACAGCTAATATACCAATACGAGCTTGCCATGCTTTCATATACTATTCCTAACCTTCCCTAAACTTAAACCCTGTCTCCGCGTAAACGACGCCTATAGTAATCACTATTGCAGCTATTAATAAGCTACTCGTAAAAACAACACTACCAAGTAGTACTGCAAAGAATGAAGCAAATAATGATTCAGTACTACAAATGATTGCAACATTTGCAGCTGGTGCATATTGTTGTGCAATCAATTGGAAACCAAATGATATTAACGAAGAGAATATAGCTAAGAATATACATGGTAATAGTGCATTCTTATAGTTCTCCATTGGAACCGCTAGAGGATTCCCCTCCATTATAAAGCTCAATACAATTGAAAGTATTGTACTTACAATTAATTGAAATATTAATATTGTAATTGGGTCTTCATCTGCTACAAAGCGTCCACCTAAAATTATATGTGTTGCAAAGGCAAATGCACAAAGCAAGGTTAAGAAGTCTCCCCAAGTAATATTCATCTGTGATTGTAGATTAGCTAAACTCGAACCTAAATCGAAGATATTAATTTCAAAAATTAAGAAGAAGAAACCAATCAACATGATAACAATACCAAGTAAAAGATAACTATGAGGTTTAACCTTTAAAAAGATAAAACTAAATAAAGGAACCCATATAACATTGGTTACAGTAATAAAAGCATTTTTTGGAACAGTTGTATCCTTTAATCCAAAAGTTTGCAAAGTCATTGCTAGAAAGAAAACAACACCAATTATTGAACCATAGATAATTGCTTTTTTACTAGCATTGAATAATTTTTTGTGAAAGATAATACAGGCCACTACTGCAGCAATACCAAACCTTAAAATTTGTAATTGTAAAGGTTCTAAATACTTTAACGTTTCTTCAGTCGCAACAAATCCTGCTCCCCAGATCATTGCAACAATAACTAACATAATATTAGCTTGCCATTTTTTCATACGCTTGTTCACCTCTTCTATAAATTTCTATCCATTACTAAGATTATAACTTAGAGTCTTGTAAAATGAAACACCTTATAGACATAAATAAAAAAAGTTAACCATTATATCGGTTAACTCTATTATATAAATATTTAAATTAATCTTCTTTTATAGCTATTACTTCAATCTCTACAGATACATCTTTTGGTAAACGTGCAACTTCTACACACGCTCTAGCTGGTTTATGAGATTCTAAGTATTCTTCATACGCTTCATTAATTACCGGAAAATCATTCATATCTTTAATAAATATTGTTGCTTTAACAATATCATATTTACTATATTCAGCTTCTTTTAAGATTGCATCTACATTAGCACACGATTGACGCGTTTGCTCAGCAGCCCCACCTTCTACAATTTCATTTGTTTCTGGATCAAAAGGAATTTGTCCTGATACAAATAACATTCCATTAGCCTCTACTGCATGTGAGTATGGGCCTAAAGCAGCTGGTGCCTTATCACTAAATACAAACTTTCTACTCATATTCTTCACCTCTTGAAATCTTTCTAAGAAATTTGTTGCAAACCTTCTGTTTGCTACAAATATATTGTACTATCTAAATATTTAGATATCAATAACGTACATAACATTAGCACGTTTATTTTTAAATTCATTAATGGTATAATTAAATGTGAAAGAGGTGATGTTATGAAGACATTGATAAAGGTTGTCCTATTACTATTAGCTGCATTATTATGCGCTATGGTTTTACCACATGTATCAGGAGCACTTGATGTGTTAATTGGTATGGGACGTAATGTTTTTATTGCAGTAGGATTAGCATACGTATGCCATCCATTAGTTAAGTTTTTACGCAAGAAAGGATTGAGCCAAGGTCTTGCATCTGCAATAACATTAGTATTATTCTTTAGTATCTTTGTTATTGTAGCATTGTTGGTATTACCACTTATATATCAACAAATCCTTAAAGCAATTGATCTGATAATGAATTCATCTAGTAGTATTGAGTGGATTAAGAAAAATCCAGATACTAAAAAGATATTCGATTTTGTTTTACCTTACGTTGAAAACTTTGGTCAGTCTGCACTAAATTATATTGCAGAATCTACACAGCATTTTATAGCTCGTTCTACAAAATTTATAGGTGATGCTGTTATTATCATTTTCTTATTTATTTACTTAACAGTAGATTCTCAAAGATTAATTGATAAAACAAAAGCAAAATTACAATTTGGAACTAAACGCTATAATTACTTTAAAGAATTAGATACAGAATTTACAAAGTATCTAAAAGGTTTAATCATTATTATCGGCATTACAATTGTTGAATACTCAATCGTATACTACTTTGTAGGACATCCTGATTGGAAAACTCTTGCAGCACTTTGTGCCTTTGGTACATTGATTCCCTACTTTGGTGGAATCTTAGTTAACTTAGTTGCACTATTAACTGCCGTATTTGTTAGCCCTGAATTATTCTTTAAAGTATTAGCATTGACACTAATACTACCCAATATTGAAGGTCACATAATTAATCCACTAGTTCACAAGAAAACTATTAAGATTAGTCCAATAGTATTATTACCTTCTCTATTTATCTTTAGTAGTTTATTAGGATTTATGGGAATCATCTTAACTATCCCATTAATAATTACTATTAAAATTACTAGAAAATATTATAAAGATGATATCTTCAACTTCTTTAAGAAAGTTTGGAATACATAAGAAAAGACCTAGAAATTTACTTTCTGGGTCTTTTTAAATCCTAACTTTTCATTTATTTGTAATTTATCATATCCTATAAATAAAATCATAATCACAATAATGATTGGAATTATATTTAAAGGGAAGTATAACATGATAAAGAATCCTAAGAATGGTGATTTTAAAATTGCTAGTGATGTTGTACATCCAACAACAGCTACAATAAAAATCGGATCTAAACTAGGAAACAGTAGTGCTATTGCATACCCTTGTAACATAGAAGCAAAGATAATAGGCAAAATATTACCACCTAACCAACCACTCTTTAAACATAGCTCCATGAATACTAGCTTTAAAATTGATGCTAGTACAAGAGTAATAATTGGAAGTTCAAGGCCAACACTAGCTAAATTCTTTAATGATGCTTGACCCGAAAATAATAGATCAGGAGCTAGAAATGATACTAGAGCAATACCTAAGCCTCCAACAAAAGCACTAACTACTATTCTTTGTTTAAATAAATTAAATACCTTTCCAATAATTAAAGATATTAAAGAATATATTTTTGAATAAAATAATCCATAAAGAACTAATGGAATAAAAATAACTAATTCCCTTAGCCCCCAACTCGATTCACCTAATTTATTAGTAAATGCTGGTTGATTAAAATAGTTGCTTAATAAAGTAAAACATAGTATTCCAACTACTATATATACAATACAAATAATCTTTTTGATAAGTTTTCTTTTTTTACTTTGCCCAACTTTATCTTCATCATAAGCCTCTAGATAAACATGTGGTAATATTATCTTTTTTAATTTAATACTTAATTTATCTTTTTTTATTTCATTAAAATTAAAATATAAATACCTCATCTTATCAGCAATCCAAATCGCTAAAGCAAAAATTGAACTTAGTAATGCAGCCTCTGGCCCAACTCCTGCACCAAATATCAATATTACAAATGCTATGAAAAAATTTATATAAACATTTTTATAGTATACTTTTTTTGTGCTCTTCAACTCTGAAATTGCATCGTGAGCATTTTTTGGCAAATTACCCCAACGATACCTGCTAAAACCCACTATAAGCGAGCCAACAGCAAGCACTAACAATGTTCCTATGTACGGTCTTTTAATATTATAAACAACATCGCTCCAAATATAATCGCTTACATCATGTACCAGTACTAAAAAAAGAGATGATATAAGACCAACTATAGCACTTAATATAAGTCCATATATAAATACACTACCTATCTTAAAAACTTTTGAATTCAAAGTTATACGCCTCTCTTTCATCTATTAACAAAACATATTATAACGCTTAATAAAAGTTGCGCCAACTATTTATTTGTGTCTTATCTTCTTCTCTTTATTTATTTTCTTGTTTTATTTTTTCTTTAGCATTCATTACTAAAAGCTTAATTCTATTCTCCTGGTTAATCTTAGAAGCTGAAGTATCATAATCAATTGAAGCTAAATTAGCATGAGGATATGCTTCTTTAATAGATTTAAACATACCACGAGCAACAACATGATTTGGCAAACAACCAAATGGTTGCGTCGTAATAACATTAACAACTCCACTTTGAATTAGCTCAACTATTTCAGCAGTTAGTAACCAACCTTCACCAACATGAGTACCATAACCTACAAATGGTTTTGCTAGCTCTCTTAAATCTTTAAACATAATCGCTTCACGATATTTCGTATCTCTTAAAATACGATTGATTTTCTTACGAGGAGCTTCCATATACTTAGCTAAAAATCTAAAAACATGTTTCTTCATTTTAGACCCACCATACTGAACAATATCATAAGCAGTACTTTCAAATGAATACAATAAGAAATCAACTATACCCAAAGTAACAACTTCACAACCCTCTTCAATTAAGAAAGCTTCCAAATTATTATTTCCTAAAGGAGAATACTTAACATAGATTTCACCAACGATACCTATCTTAGGCTTCTCTATATCTAGAACCTCTATTTCACTATATTCCTTAACCATCTTTCTAACATAAGTATACATCTTTCTATTAGAAATAAATTTATTATTATGATATTCCTCAGATAAGAAATTAAACCACTTATCACTCAACTTATCAACATCATTTTTATTTACTTCATAAGGCTTAGTCTCATTATATAATTGCATCATTACATCACCTAAGACTAAAGATTGAACCATCTTTTTAATAATCGGCATATTTAATTTAAAACCTGGATTTGATTCTAAACCAGCTGGATTTAGAGATATTACAGGAACAAACCCATAACCAGCTTTTTCTAAAGCGGAACGAAGTAAATGAATATAATTACTAGCACGACAGCCACCACCAGTTTGGGTAATAATTAGTGCTACTTTATTAACATCATACTTTCCACTCTTTAATGCTTCTAAAAATTGCCCAATTACATATATAGCAGGAACACAAGTATCATTATGAACATATTTATTACCTTCATAGCTTATTGTTGGACCTTGATTCTGTAAAACTTCAGCTTTATATCCAAACGAGTTCATAGTTGCGGCCAATAAATCAAAATGAAATGGTGCCATCTGTGGTATTAAAATTGTATATTCTTCTCTCATCTCTTCACTAAAGATTACTCTTTCTTGTTCTTGCACTAAATCACTTCCTATTCCATTACATTTATTAAACTACGCAATCTAATATTAGCACTACCAATATTAGAAATATCATCTATTTTTATTTGCGTGTATAATTTATTTTGATCGCTTAATATCTTTTTCACTTCATCTGATGTAATAGCATCTATACCACAACCAAATGAAACTAATTGAACTAAATTCACTAATTTATAATCCGCTATTTTAAATGCTGCATTATACATTCTATTATGATAAGTCCATTGATTTAAGACTCCCGATTTATTAGAATCATCTAACCTAAAACTATCTTCACTTAATACAACACAACCTAAATCATTAATCAATTTATCAATACCATGATTTATTTCAGGATCAATATGATAAGGACGACCAGCTAAAACAATAGCACGTCTATCATTTTCAAGCACATCTTTTAATACTTCTTCACCTTTAAGATATATATCTTCACGATAATCATTTAATTTAGCTTTACCAGCTTGGAATGCATTCTTCAAATCTTTCTTTGATACCTTCTTAATCTTATTAATTTCAGGTAGCATTGCCTTAACAAATTCTTTCTCATTTTCAAAAGCAATATATGGCATAATAAACTGACTATCTTCAAACTTCATATTACCATCAATTAACTCTGGATAAATACCAACTACTGGACAATTATAATGATTTTGTAGATTATTAGATTCCATTTCATTGTAAGGCATATTAGGATAGAAAATATTCTTAATACCCTTTTGTTGTAGATTAATAATATGTCCATGAACTATTTTAGCAGGATAACATACAGTATCACTTGGAATTGTATGTTGACCTGATTTAATGATTGCCTTTGTACTTAAATCAGAAACAACAACTTTGATTGCTAATTCATTAAAGAAACCTAACCAAAATGGAATGTTCTCATACATATTTAATACTCTAGGCAAACCAACTTTAGCTACATATTCTTCTTGATCTCTAATATACTTATCTAAAAGATTTAACTTAAATTGGTACATATTATCTAAAGGTATTTTGTTATTATCTTTTTTCAACGGCTTAGAACATTTATTATTCGCAATAAAACGTTCTCCATTACTAAATTTATTTACAGTTAATGAACAAAGATTACTGCAAAGCTTACATGTAACATTACTTGCTTCATAACTAAAATCTTTTAACTCTTCAAAGCTAATTATAGAAGACTTTTCTTGTTTAGCTTTTTGTTTAGCAATAAGAGCGGCACCATAGGCACCCATAACCCCAGCTATCTTAGGTCTAATTACTTCAAATCCTATTTCATCTTCAAACGCTTTCAAAATAGCATCATTATAGAAAGTCCCACCTTGTACTAAAACCTTAGTACCAAAGTCTTCTTTAAAATTAGTTGCCCTAATTACCTTATACAAAGCATTCTTTACAACTGAAATAGCAAGTGAAGCACTTATATCAGCAATACTAGCTTGCATAGCTAGTGCCTGTTTAATACCACTATTCATAAACACTGTACATCTAGTACCTAAATCTAAAGGCTTCTTAGCCTCTCTTGCTAGTACAGCAAAGTCTTCAACGCCATATCCTAAAGAAGTAGCATAAGTAGATATAAACGATCCACAACCACTAGAACATGCTTCATTTAATACAATCGAAGTAATTACTCCATCTTCAACCGTAAAGTATTTCATATCCTGACCACCAATATCTAAAACAAATTCAACATCAGGTAAGAAGTGCTTAGCAGCCTCAAAATGACAAATTGTTTCAACTTGTCCACCATCCAATTTAAATGCATTCTTAATTAATTGCTCTCCATATCCAGTAGAATATGCAGCAACAATAGTCGCTTTGTCATTAAGTTGTTCATAAATACTTAATAATTCTTTTTTTACTACATCTAATGGATTACCATCATTAGGAGCATAATAAGTATATAATAGTTTTTCATCTTCACTAATTAATGCCATTTTAGTTGTCGTACTTCCAGCATCAATTCCAAGATATGCTTTACCCTCATATGATTTAATATCAACTAATTCAACATCATCATCATGACGTTCAACAAATGATTGATAGTC
Organism: Erysipelotrichales bacterium; assembly: GCA_036640095.1. Lineage (GTDB taxonomy): Bacteria > Bacillota_I > Bacilli_A > JAJDGJ01 > JAJDGJ01 > JAVWHL01. The sequence goes on from JAVWHL010000028.1 coordinate 8,841, forward strand.
TTCTACATCTTTAAATAAAGGATCTAAAAACTTATCATAATCCTCTTCTTTACTTGAAGATAATGCATCTACAATAATATTTAAATCTAAGACATTTTCATTTTCATATTGAGCACAACCATATGCTACAAAGATTTCAGCATCTTCTGGAATAAAACTATTCTTAAGATCTAAAGTTTCAATAAATCTTTTTCTAAGTTGATCACTAAAAGTAAGTGGCCCACCTAGAAAACATACATTACCTTTAATCTCTTTTCCTTGAGCAAGACCTATTATCGTTTGATCAACAATAGCTTGATAAATACTTATTGCAATATCTTCTTTTTTTGCTCCTTGATTTAATAAAGGTTGAATATCGTTTTTAGCAAAAACACCACATCTACTAGAAATACTATAGATTTTTTCAGCATTCTTTGCTAGTTCATTAATATGTGATACATCTTCTTTTAATAATTGAGCCATCTGATCAATAAAAGCACCCGTACCACCAGCACATGTACCATTCATTCTTTGCTCAATATTTCCATTCTCAATGAAAATAACCTTGGCATCTTCTCCACCAAGTTCAATAATTACATTTACATCATCGTATAGTTTATTAACAGCATAATAAGCACAACTAACCTCTTGAATAAATTCAAATCCAAAACGTTTTGAAAGACCAAGCCCCGCACTACCAGTAATATTAAAACTTACTTGATCAATCTTAGTTTCATTTATAAACTCTTCTAATAAACTTACTAATGTTTCATTTATTTTAGAATGATGTCTACGATAGCGTTTATAGATAACTTCATCTTTATCTAATGCAACCAATTTTATAGTTGTACTACCAACATCAACACCTAAAGAAATTTTACTCATTTACAACACCTCTTTTAGAAAAATAACTTTTCCTCTACCCTTCTATTATAATACATATAATTAATGTCTTCAAACGATTACGCTTGAAATTCACTAGTTGTTTTATACATATTTACGTTAATAAAGTAGTCTATCTGACAAAAGGGTGACATATCCAACAAATATAAGTACTTATTAATTCTAAATTCTTTATTATAAAATTAGCATTTCATACTAATATTATTAAGCTGTCAAAGTTTTTTACTTAAAGTGTTTACAAACGCTTTAAAATCGTGTAATATATAGAGGTAGCATCAAAAGCTATGGCGGCTGTGGTGAAGTGGTTAACACAGCGGTTTGTGGTACCGCCACGCGCGAGTTCGATTCTCGTCAGCCGCCCCATAAGAAATGTTAAAGCCTAAATTAAGGCTTTTTTTATTATTAAAATATATTGTATAATATATAGCAAGAAACTCTTTACATAAAATCTACTATGTAAAGAACTACTTTCTTGTATATCTGTTCCCTAAAAATTATACTAGAACTAGGAGGTGGGATACATGGACTTTGGTGAACAAATTAAAATGGTTAGAAAAAGTGAAAAACTTACACAAGAACAATTCGCAATTAAATTGAATGTTACAAGACAAGCAGTTTCAAATTGGGAAAACAATAAAAACTTACCTGATATAGGTATGCTTATTCTAATATCTAATGTATTTCAAATCTCCTTAGATCAATTAATAAAAGGAGAAGATAATATGAACAACATTACTAAAAAAATAATTAACGATGGTAGTGAAACTAAAAAGGCTAAATATAATATGATAACAACAATCATTGGTGGTATATTCTTGTTACTTGGCATTATGTGTTTCTTAATAAAAAGTACATCAGTAGAATATATTGATGCTCAAGGAATGCTCCATGAAAACTTTTATTTATTACCTATTGGTTTTCTATTTGTCTTTATAGGCTTAATACTATTTTTAACTATTGGTATTAAAGAAATTATAAATAAAATTAAAAAGAATAAATAATATTTTTAAAGACGTTAATTTAATTTTGACGTCTTTTACTTTAAGCAAAACCTTAGTAATTTTTATTTTTTTATGATATTATATCTATATAGATATAATCTACGTAGATATATGAAAGGAGGTATTATGGATAATATTGAAATGAAAATCTTAATTGGACTACATCGAAATGTTAGTGATTTAGATAAGATTACTGCTGATATAGCAAAAGAACACAATCTAACATTTAGTCAGTTTGCTGTTTTGGAAGCATTGTATAGCAAGGGAGATTTAAGTGTAGGAGAGGTTAGAGATCTTATTCTTAGTAGTATGGGGACAATCTCACTTATAGTAGATAACCTTGTTAAATTAGGCTATATTGAAAGACTACCTGATAAGAATGACAGACGTAAAAGTATTCTTCATTTAAGTGATGAAGGGTATAAAGTAATAGAGGAAGTAGTCCCCATAAATAAAGATAAAATCATTAATCATATTTCAGTTTTAGATGATAAAGAAAAAGAAAACTTATTATATATAATGAAAAAATTAGGAGGAAAATTAAATGAATAGAAAAATAAAAACAGCCGTTAAAGGCTTTAGAACAAAAGATGGTGCAGGAGTAAGCTTAGTACGCGTTTTAGGACATGAAACAATTGAAGAGTTTGATCCATTTCTAATGCTAGACTCTTTTGATAGCATTAATCCTGATGATTATACAGCTGGATTCCCACTACATCCTCATCGCGGAATAGAAACAATTAGTTATGTCTACAAAGGAAAAATGGTTCATAAAGATAGTCTAGGAAATGAGGCAAGTGTTGGTGATGGAGAAGTTCAATGGATGAATTCTGGTTCAGGCATCATGCACGAAGAACTAGTGCCAGCAGCAGATAGATTATTAGGTATCCAACTTTGGTTAAATTTACCTGCTAAAGATAAGATGAGCAAACCTTCATATCAAAGTATTACCAATTCTGAAATACAAGAATTCAATATTGAGGGTGGTATGTTACGATTACTAGCTGGAAACTACAAACAATATCAAGGTCATCAAGGTGATTTTCTACCTCTAGACTATTATGATATCCACCTAAATACTAACTCAAATATAACTTTAGAAACAAAAGAAGATGCTAGTATAGTACTATTTACATTAATGGGAGAAGCATATGTTGATGGCCAATTAATTGAAGAAAAAACAGCAGTAAAATTAACACAAGGAAGTACATTGACAATTGAAACAAAAGATAGTAATGCACAAGTCCTTTTCTTAAGTTCATTAGCATTAAATGAGTCAGTTGCTTGGGCAGGACCAGTAGTAATGAATAGTGAAGAAGAACTTAAACAAGCATTTAATGAATTAAACAACAATACTTTTATCAAAGAAAAAGCTGATTACTAAAATGATTGATAATCAAAGGTAATAATCAATGGTTGAACAGAAGCCTTTAATGATGGTTTTTTAGCAATAATCAGTTGCAATAATTATTTTAAAGTTAAAACACTAGAATCTAGTAATATAATTGCATTAAAAGATATATTACTCACACTTCAACATATGTTCTATGTTATGTATATGTTGTTAAATACTGGAATAATCATCATATATTTTAAAAGGTTAAAAATATAAAAGAAAAGTATCAATGTTATCATATTGACTTGCTTCTAAACTTACACTTTTCTTTCCAACTTTGTGTATATGACTTTCTCGTTAACTGCACTCTTATGGATAGTGCCACATATTAGACTCGTAAAATATAAAGGAGACACAAAATGGATAATAAAATAATAAAATATGAAAATGAAGATATAGTTGTTTATTGGCAACCTAACATCTGTGAGCATGCAGCACTATGTGTTCATGGTGCACCGGAAGTATTTGAAGTAGGACGATCACCCTGGATTAAACTTGATAATGGTAATAGTAAACATATTATTAATATCATTAAACAATGCCCATCAAGAGCACTAACATATAAATGTAAATAAAGAATAAAGAGCTATAAAAGTTTATTTCAAAGACTAATTATCTTAGAAAACTACTTAATATAGCTCTTTTATTTTGTTGATTTATTTATCAATTAACAACTTTGAATCTCCACGATCTACAACAATATTATATCCAATACTATTCATACGACTCTCTATACAACCACGACATTCTGCTGCTTCATCACCAGTACATATCTTATTATCATATAATAGATATTTATCTCTTACACTAGTTGGTGATAAGTTTGGCATTACCACATTTGCACCAGATAAAATCCCTCTTTCTCTACCCTTTGGATTTGCTGTACCAAGAGCAGTTGATGCTGGCAGCAAAGTATTTGGTAACATTAAACGAAGCATACCTAACATAAATAAAGTTAGCTCTAAAGAGCCATCTTCTTTATCAGCAAATGGTGTTTGCTGATGAGATAAATATGGCCCTATGCCAACCATTTGCGGCTGTAAATCAAGTATAAATAACATATCCTCTGCTAAATGCTCTGCCTTTTGATAGGGCGACCCGACCATAAATCCGCAACCTACTTCAAATCCAATTTCCTTTAAATTATAAAGCGTTTCTTTACGAGTATCAATACTCATTTCTTTTGGATGTAACATGTTATAATGCTCAGAATTAATGCTTTCATGTCGAAGCAAATATCTATCTGCACCTGCATTATAAAATTTCAAGCAACTCTCATATGATTTTTCACCTAAACCTAAAGTTATAGCACAATCAGGATATCCAGCTTTAATCGAAGTGACAATATCAACTATCATTTCATCAGTATAATAAGGATCTTCTCCACCTTGCAATACAAAAGTACGATAACCTAATTCATAACCAGACTCACAACATTCTAAAATTTGTTCTTTACTTAAACGATATCTATCTGCTTCAAGATTACTCTTTCTTATTCCACAATAATAACAATCATTCTTACAATAATTAGTAAACTCTAATAACCCTCTTAAATAGATTTCATCATCATACACTTGTTTTCTTACTTTAACAGCTTTATCAAACAAGTATTGATCTAAGTCTACATTTCTATTTTCAATTAAAGTAACAAACTCTTCTTTAGTTAATACTTTATCTTTTTCTAATTTATCAATTAAATATTTCATTAATAACACCCTCACTTATCCCTAAGATATTTCATCTATTTACATATTTAATATACTAATATAGTATATCATTATTTAATCGAATTTGTATGTTAAATACTAAACTTATACCCTTCAAAAAAAGAGCTAGAATTCTAGCCCTTTTCTAATCTATACTCTTCTTGTATATTGATACCCTAACCCTAATACACTACTTATACTTAGTAATGCTATTACTATTGTATACTCATTACCTGTTTTGGCGATTTTCCCTGTATATGTATTGATTAAGTTATATCCATTTGTACTAGCTTTATAATCTTTTACCTTCTCTTCACTAATACTATA
>JAVWHL010000029.1:0-13281 GCA_036640095.1 Erysipelotrichales bacterium
ATATGCCTTTTTCTATACAAACATAAAAATGGAGAGAAATAACTTTTTAGTTATTCCCCTCCAAATATTATAGAGCCGAAAAAGGACGATATAACTCGTCCTTTTTAAAATCTTCTGATAAAATTATGATGATCAGGCTTACTGCCATCTTTGATAGATTCTAAATGATTATAGATACTTTTTGCGATGTTATTTTCATTTTCAAAGTTCATTTCAAAATTATTATGAACAAGTGTATCCAATGATTGAACAGAAGCAGCCGTACCTGATGAAAATATTTCAGTCAGTTTACCTTGCTTGTATAGATTTACTAATTCATTAATATCTAAACTATCTTCCACTACTTCATAACCTAATTCTGGTGCAACTTTAATTACACTATCTCTTGTGATTCCTTTTAGAATAGAACCATTTAGTTTAGGAGTATACAATTTATTTTCAACAACAAAGAAGACATTCATCATACCTGCTTCTTCAACATATTTCTGTTCTTTAGAATCTAACCAAAGAACTTGAGAGTAACCCTCATCTTTAGCATCACTAGCTGCTCTAAAAGAACCTCCATAGTTTCCACCATTTTTTATTTCTCCTGTCCCTTTACTAGCAGCTCTCATATAATTAGTTTCCGTTCTAAGTTTTACTTTTCCAGCACTAAAATAAGTATTCATAGGTGAAAGTATAATAAAGAATTCGTATGAAGGAGAATCAATAACATTTAGACTAGGATAGGAAGCAAACATAAAAGGCCTAATATAGACACTACTATTCTCTACATCATAAAACCACTCATCATTTTCTTTTTCAATTAATAATTGTGTTGCTTCAATAGCAAAATCAACATCAATTTGAGGCATACACATACGTTTTGCAGAATCATTCATTCTATTATAATTTGCATCTGGTCTAAATAAAACTCGTTTTCCATTTTTCTTAATTACTTTAAGTCCTTCAAATATAGTTTGTCCATAATGAAAGCATAGTGCTGCAGGGTTTACTTCAAAGTTATCAAAGGGCTTGATAACAGGATTGTGCCATCCATCTTCTTCATTATATTTCATATGGAACATATAATTAGTAAATGTTGATCCAAATGGTGGAGGAGCTAAAGGCTTCTCTTTTTTATTTTTATTCTCTACAAACTTGATATCATTTCTATTCATTTTTTATTCCTCCTACATTTTCATAAGTTTTCTAAGATTTTCTCCAACTAATTCTATATCATGATTTTCCATCATTTTTCTATTAGCATGAATTTTTGGATTATTTGCTTTATTCTCTAAGATGAAATCTTTAGCAAAAGAACCATCTTTAATTTCATTTAACACTTCTTTCATAACCTCTTTTGTTCTACTATCAATGATTCTTGGACCAACAGCATATTGACCGTATTCTGCAGTATTTGAAACAGAGAAATCCATATTTTTAATACCACCTTCATAAATCATATCTACGATTAATTTCATCTCATTAACACATTCAAAATAAGCAGCTTCTTTAGAATAACCAGCTTCACATAAAACTTCAAATCCTGTTTTCATTAGTTCAACTACTCCACCACATAAAACAACTTGTTCTCCAAATAAATCAGTCTCAACTTCTTCTTTGAATGTTGTTTCTAAAATACCAGAACGTCCACAACCAATTGCTTTAGCATAAGCCATTGCTACATTTTTAGTATCTTGATTATCATTTAATACTGCAACTAATCCTGGTGTTCCAAAACCTTGTTGATATTGTCTTCTTACCATATGACCAGGTGATTTAGGTGCTACCATAAATACTTCTACACCATTAGGTGCAATAATTTGATTATAATGAATATTAAAACCATGACCAAATGCTAAATAGTTTCCTTCAACAAGATTATCTTTAACATGTTCATTAAATACATCGGCCATTACTTCATCAGGAGTAAGCATCATAACAATATCTGCTTTACTAGTTGCACTTGCTACATCAAAAACATCTAGACCTTCACTTTTAGCTTTTTCTTTTGATTTAGATGTATCATGTAATCCTACAATTACATTAAATCCTGAATCTTTTAAATTTAGTGCATGAGCATGTCCTTGCGATCCATAGCCAATAATAGCGATTGTTTTTCCTTTAAGTACTTCTTCATTTATTTCCTTATCTACGTATACTTTTTTCATTTCTATATCCCACTTTCTTTTATTTTAAACAATGATTTCTTCAAATGATTGATTTGCTGGAATCATCGGTAATACCTTAGCATCAGGATCGATCATAATCTCACATATAAGCGGTCCATCACTTTCAAATATATTTGAAATATTCTTTACTTCAGATTTATTTTCTATTTTTATATAATCTAAATTGTATGCCTTTGCGATATGGCTAAAATCTGGATTAATATCTAGAATAGTTGAACTATATCTTTTTTCAAAGAATAATTCTTGCCATTGCTTTACCATACCTAATCTTTGATTATTAAAGATGATTACTTTTACATTTAGATTATATTGTTTTAACATTATAAGTTCTTGTATAGTCATTTGGATACCACCATCACCTAATATAGCAATAACTTGTTTATTTGGATAGGCAACACTTGTTCCAATAGCAGCAGGCAAACCATAACCCATTGTTCCAGCTCCTCCAGAGGAAACAAATTGATTACCAGAATCTAATTTAAGATATTGAGCACACCACATTTGATGTTGACCTACATCACTAACATATATTTTACTTTTATTATTTTTATTAATTTCTTTGAATACATAGTAAGGATGTATTAATTCACTTTTAATTTTATTGTAATTACTTTCTATTTCTTTTTTAAATAAATCTAATTGTAAAATCCATGATTGAACATCAATTTCTAGAAGATGATTATTTAATTCATAAATAAAGTCTTTTAAATCAGCTTTTATCATTAGATTTGTTTTTAAATTTTTTCCTAGTTCTTTTTCATCAATATCAATGTGTATTTTTCTACCATATTTAACAAACTTTTTATTATTACCAACTAATCTATCATCAAAACGAGAACCTAGTGAGATAACTAAATCAGAATTATATAGGGCCTTATTCGCTATTAACGAACCATGCATTCCGGCCATTCCATAATAATAAGGAGTACTAGAACATAGACCTAAGCCATGTAAAGTAGTAACGACTGGTATTTTAAAGAAATTAACTATTTTTATTATCTCTTTTTCACAATCACTCTTTATTATTCCAGCTCCTAGTAATAGTACTGGTTTCTTAGCTTCTTTTAAGTATTTGAGAAATAAGTCGATATCTTTTTTACTTATCTTAGTTGATTCTTTTTTTGTTTCTAGCTCTTTATTTTTATAATCACTTAATACTTTATTAAAATCTACTTGTTGCATAAAGACATCTTTTGGCACATCTAATAGGACTGGTCCTTTTCGTCCACTAGTAGCTTCATTAATTAAATCAAATATTACATCTCCTAGATCATTTGCATTTTTTAATTGTGCTACTTTTTTAGTGATAGGCCTAACTATAGAAATAATATCGACTTCTTGAAATGACATTTTGCCAATAGCATCTAAATTTACTTGTCCAGTAATACAAAGTAGGGGATTTGAATCCATAAATGCATTAGTTATACCGGTAACAAGATTTGATGCTCCTGGTCCAGAAGTAGCAATACAACAACCAATAGTATTAGTAACTTTTCCATAAGCTTCAGCAGCATGTGCAGCTCCTTGTTCATGTCTAACCAAATAATGCTTAATTTCATCTTGTTGATAGATAGCATCATATAGTGGAATTAAAGATCCACCCGGATAGCCAAAGACATTATCGATACCAGCATATTTTAATAGTTTTAATAGCGCAGTAGCACCACTCACCATATTATTCATAGTAACCACTTCCTAAATGTTCATCTAAATGTTCAAGCTGATAACCTTTTGCTTCAATTTCATTGCATATCTTATATTTATGCCATAAACCTAATGATTCAATACTTAGTATTAATTCAACACTTTCTTGTCTACTAATAGCCGCTAATTGATTGTGCTTCATACCAATAATATTGCCTTCTTCTTTAGCAATTATAGTCGCTATTTTAATTAACTCTCCAGGCTTATCACTTAACTTAGTTTTAATTGTAAATATTCTACCTTTATTTTTAAGTCCATATTCTAATACAGCAGCAATATTTGTTATATCAAGGTTACCACCACTTAGAATACATACTACATTTTTATTTTTTTCTTCTAAATATTTAGAACCAGCTAAACTTAATAATCCTGCATTTTCGACAATCATCTTATTTTCTTCAACAACTTCTAGAAAACAATCTACCAATTCTTCATCACTTACTTTGATAACTCCATCAACCTTATCTTTAATATAGTCAAAGAATGTATTAGAAATACTATCATTATCTATTGCTTTAGCTAGTGTATGTGAATTTTCTACTTTACTTAGTCTATTATTTTTAATTGATAATGCCAGTGGTGCAGAGTAATATGGTTCTACAGCATATACCTTGATATCTAATTTGTTAGTTTCAATAAAGTGTAAGATACCATTTAATAATGAACCAGAACCGACTGGAACTAATATGATATCCACTTTTTTTAAATCACTCACTATTTCTTTTACAATATCTCCATATTCTAGTGATGCTTCTAAATTATCTTTTAAGTCTAGTAAAATCCAGTCTTTTTTTAATTCTACTTTACTAGCAAAATTACTAGTTTCTAGAAAATTATTACCTTCTAAGATAATATTTGCATCATAATCTTTTATAGTTTTTAAGATGTTATATGGAGTAGCAATAGGCAAGATTATATCACATTCAATACCAAAGTGTTTTGATAGATATGCTAAGCTTATTCCATGATTTCCAGTAGATGCAGATACTACTTTTTTAATATTTTGTTTTTTATATTCCTTCATTATTTTATATAAAGATCTTATCTTAAAAGATCCAGTTGTTTGAAGATTCTCTGTTTTCATATATATATTATTTTGAGTATATGAAGAAAACTTTTCATTCTTAATTAAACTTGTCTTTCTAATCATTTTTTCACTCCTCTATACAACCACCTTCACTAGAGTTTATAGCTAATCTAGTATAAATATCTAAGTAGTCATTATTTTGTTTAATTTTCTTTTTATTACAAGTCATACGACTTTCTAAGTCATTTTGGCTTATTACTAAGTTTAATGATCTTTGTGCTATATCGATTTCTATTAGATCATTATTTTCAATAAAGTTAATTAATCCATTCTCACTAGCTTCTGGACTAATATGTCCAATAACTAATCCATTAGAGCCACCAGAAAAGCGACCATCTGTAATTAATGCTACCTTATCACCAATGTTCATTCCCTTAATTAATGAAGTAGGACTAAGCATTTCAGGCATTCCATAACCACCCTTAATTCCCATGTTTCTTATGACGATAACAATATTATCTTTATTATTAAAATTATTTTGTTGAAGATAATTAACACAAGATTGTTCATTTTCAAACACTTGTGCATATCCTTTAAAATACATTTGTGACTTACTAATAGCTCCTGTTTTAATAACAGCTCCATGTTCAGCTAGATTGCCTCTAAGAATACTTAGACCACTTGTTTTAGATACAGGATTATTAATTGGATGAATGATTTCATAATTATTAATCTCATGGTCTTTTATACTCTCTAATAATGATGAAGATAGTATGGTTTTAGTATCATGAATTAAATTTTCTTTATTTAATTCATTCATAAGAGAATACATTCCTCCAGCACTATCAAAGTCTTCAATAGGAATATTACTAGCTGGACTTAATTTAGTAAGCTGATATGTCTTATTAGATAACCTCTCAAAATCTTCCAAACTTAGATCAATATTTGCGTATTTAGCAAGACCTAATAAATGAAGTATTGTATTAGTTGAACCAGCCATAGCTAGATCACAAACTATTGCATTCTCCATACTTTTCTTAGTAACTATATCCAAAAACTTAGTATTATTTTTTACTAAATATAATATGACTTTTCCACTTTTCTTATACATTCTAATTCTTTTAGACATTATTGCTGGAACACTTCCATTACCTGGTAAAGCGATTCCTAGTGCTTCACTTAGACAATTCATTGTATTTGCAGTATACATACCAGAACATGAACCACAAGTAGGGCATGCTGATGTTTCAATTTCTTCTAGTACTTTAGCACTTAATTCTTCATTTTGATAAGCACCAACAGCTTCAAATACAGAAGTTAGACTTAGTTTCTCATCATCTAGTTTACCCGCTAACATTGGACCACCACTCATAAAGATTGAAGGTAAGTTTAACTTAGCTGCAGCCATCATCATTCCAGGGACCACTTTATCACAGTTAGGAACAAAGACTAATCCATCAAAGGCAAAACCTTTTGCTTGCACAACGACACTATCACAAATAAGTTGTCGTGAAGCTAATGAATAAGACATACCTTCATGATTCATTGCTAGTCCATCACATATTGCAATTGTATTAAATTCAAATGGAATTCCCCCATTTTTATATATACCTTCTTTAATGTGTTCAACCACCTGTCTTAAGTGAGTATGACCAGGTACTGTTTCATTAAAGCTATTAACAATCCCAATAAATGGTTTATTAAAATCATCACTCTCTAAACCTAATGCATATAATAAAGAACGATGTGGTGCTCGTAATGATCCTTTAACTAGTTTATCTGATTCTTTCATATAATTTCCTCCTTAATAAAAAAACTCTTAACTACCTCATGGATAGCTAAGAGTTAACTATTCAATGAAGTATGATAAAATGGGCCTTCATTGAATAAAAATAGTTCAATTAAAGTCCCTCACTGAATAATCACTAATAATATACTGTTTGAATTTGACATTTTTTTCACCCCGTTATAAAAAACTTGTACTTATGATAATACTATTAATTTCAAATGTCAATGAAAAATTACATAATTATGCAAATATTTTAAAGATACGATTATTTCTAACATATTTTATAAAATATATTTAAATTTCTATTGACTTACACATGTGTGTAATGTATTATAGCAACAACGAGGTGTTAGAAATGAAATTTAGAAAAGACTTACTATTATTATAGAATTTGGGACATTTACTAATTAGATGGCCCTTTTATCGTTGTAATAGGGTCTTAACAAGAGTACTTGGTTAGACCAAGTATTTTTTTATTTGAAAGGAGAATTTAAATGAGAGAAATAAAGATATTTGATACGACACTTAGAGATGGTGAACAAACACCTGGTGTAAATTATAGTATAGAAGAAAAGGTAGCAATCGCATTACAATTAGAAAAACTAGGTGTAGATATAATTGAAGCTGGCTTTCCAATAACATCTCAAGCAGATTTTGAGGCCTGTAAAAAAATATGTGATTGTATAAAAGATAGTAAGGTATGTATGTTAGCACGTCTTAATAAAAAAGATATTGATCGTGCTAAAGAAGCAGTAGGAAACAATAAAAATGGAGTATTACATGTTTTTATCGCAAGTTCTGATATTCATTTAAAACATAAATTAAAAATGGAACAAGATGAATTAGTTGAATATATAGAAGAGATGATTTCTTATGCAAAGACTTTGTTTGATGAAATAGAATTCTCTTGTGAAGATGCATCTCGTACCTCTAAAGAATTTTTATTGAGATGCTTTCAAAAAGCAATTGATTGTGGTGCAACTACTATTAATATACCCGATACTGTAGGGTATGCTTTACCAGAACAGATGGTTGAAATAGTTAAATATTTGAAAGCTAATTTAAAAGCACCTAATATCATATTTAGTGTTCATATCCACCAAGATCTAGGACTTGCTAGTGCTTCATCACTTTCATGTATTAAGGCTGGATGTGATCAAATAGAGTGCTCAATTAATGGTTTAGGTGAAAGAGCCGGAAATACTCCATTAGAAGAAGTTGTCTGTGCAATAAAACTTCATGAAGATTATTTTGATGCATACACTAATATTGATATGAAGCTATTAAATGATACTTCAGTATTAGTTAGTAATTACTCTAAAATAAATCCACAACCTAATAAAGCAATTGTAGGTCATAATGCTTTTCTTCATGAATCAGGAATCCATCAGGATGGCTTTTTAAAAGCACGTGAAACATATGAAATAATTAATCCTGAAATGATAGGGAAGAATATCAGTGAGTGTTTGGTCGTTGGTAAACATTCAGGTAAACATGCAATGAAGGATTGGCTTATAAAGAATGATTATGCTCATGATGAAAGGATAGTTCAACAATTTTATAATGAAGTAAAAAAAGCTAGTGATTACAAAAAGAATTTATCAATATATGATTTACATCAAATTGTAGAATCTATTAATAATACTAAAGAAATTGATATTAATTATGATTATTATTTAAAAGAGTTTGAATTATCTTATCTTAATAAAGAAGTAAAAGCTAAGATTGAACTATCAAATTCTATAACTAACTTCAGTGGTGAATGTACATCTTCCACACCAATAGATGCAATATTTAAAGCTATCAATAAGGCAATTAATTTTAGTGGTAAGCTATTAAATTATCATATTGAAGCAATTAATATAGGAAGTGATGCTAAAGGTATGGTTGAAGTAAAAGTAGAGAATAATGGAATTGAAGCTATTGGAACTGGGCTATCTAAAGATATACTTGAAGCAAGTTTTGAGGCTTACATAAATGCTATAAACAAAGTAAGGAGTGAAGTCTAATGTATCGTGTAATGAGTTTAGAGGGTGATGGAATTGGCTCTGAAATAATGAAGTCTGCTAAGACCTTAATTGAATATATAAATAATAATACTAATATTAAAATTGAATGTATAGATGCACCTTTTGGTGGGAGTGCAATAGAGAAGTATGATACTCCTTTTCCTAATGTTACTAAAGAATTATTAAATAAAGTGGATGCTGTTTTATTAAGTGCTGTTGGTGATGAAAGATATAATAACAGGTCTTATACTCCAGAAAATGCACTTTTAGATTTAAGAAAGGAATTAGATGTATATATTAATTTAAGACCTTTTAAAACAATAGAAAAGTTATCATATCTTACTAGTTTTAAAAAAGAAGTACTAAGTAATGTTAATTTTCTTTTCTTTAGAGAATTATCATCAGGAGCATATTTTGGAAAGCCTAGAGTATTAAAAGAAACTGAAGCAATAGATACTATTTATTATAATTGCGATGAAATTGAGAGAATTGTTCGAGCTGCTTTTGAATATTGTAATAAAAATAATAAGCTACTGACATCAGTTGATAAGGCTAATGTTCTAGCTACTTCAAAGTTATGGCGTGCAACCGTTGATAGAATTAGTAATGAATTTCCAAGTGTAGAGTATGAACACAGACTTGTAGATTCATGTGCTATGGATTTAGTAATGATACCTTCACATTTTGATGTTATAGTAACTGACAACCTTTTTGGTGATATTCTTTCAGATCAAAGTGCTGCCTTATTAGGATCACTTGGAATGATGTGTAGTGCATCGCTTGGCAGTAGTATCTCTTTATATGAACCAGGACATGGTAGTGCCCCAGATATAGCAGGGCAAGGAATTGCAAATCCTATTGCTATGTTAAAATCTGTAGCTATGATGTATGAACATAGTTTTAATAATAAAAAGATAAGTGAGGCAATAGATGATGCGATTATGCAAACAATAAATGATGATATATTTACTTATGATTTAAATAAAAATAATTATTTTAGTACAAAAGATTTTATTACTAAAGTTATAGAGAGGATGAATTTATAATGGCTACTCTTTTTGATAAAATATGGAAACAACATGAAGTATATAATGATGGAGAAGAAAGTTTACTTTATATAGACTTACACTTAATCCACGAGGTAACATCTCCACAAGCATTTGAGATGCTTAAAAATAAAAATTTACCATTAAGAAGACCAGATAAGGTATTTGCTACAATGGATCATAGTATTAGGACTGATGGAAATGAAATAGAAGATGAAGAAGCTCAAATCCAAATAGATACTTTAATAGAAAATTGCAAAGAATATGGAATTGATTTGGCTACTCAAGATGATAAAAGAAATGGTATTGTCCATATAATAGGACCAGAACTAGGACTTACTTTACCTGGTATGACAATTGTATGTGGTGATTCCCATACTGCAACACATGGGGCTTTTGCTAGTATTGCTTTTGGAATTGGATCATCTGAAGTGGGACATGTTTTTGCTACTCAAACACTATGGCAAGTAAAACCAAAAAATCTAGGAATAAATATTGTTGGAGAAAATGATAACATCAGTGCTAAAGATGTAATACTTTATATTTTAAAGGAATATGGAGTTTCTTTTGGACAAGGATATGCTATGGAGTTTTTTGGAAAATATATTGATAATTGTAGTATGGATGAGAGAATGACTATTTGTAATATGGCCATTGAATGTGGAGCCAAATATGGAATGTGCGGATTTGATAATACAACATATGAATATATAAATAGTACTGGAGCGAAGATAAAAACATATAGTGAATATCAAGATTATAAAACTGATTACATCGGTGATTTTGATAAAATAATCGAAATTAATATATCTAATTTTAAACCTGTAATCACATGGGGTATTAATCCATCACAATCAGTATTTATAGATGAGAAAATACCAACTATCAATACTAATGATAATGCTTATGAATATATGGAACTTAAAGATGGAATGTATATTAATCAAATACCTATTACTCAAGTATTCATTGGTTCATGTACTAATGGACGCTTAAGTGACTTTGTAGAGGCAGCAGAGTATTTTAAAACTAGAAAA
The DNA here is from genome assembly GCA_036640095.1 of Erysipelotrichales bacterium. Taxonomy (GTDB): domain Bacteria; phylum Bacillota_I; class Bacilli_A; order JAJDGJ01; family JAJDGJ01; genus JAVWHL01. Next base: position 10,787 of record JAVWHL010000029.1, read on the forward strand.
GTCCATTCAGGTGTGCGATGTTTAATTGTGCCTGGTTCTAGATATATAAAGGATTACCTAGAGGATAATGGATATGCTGATATATTTAGAGATGCAGGATGTCAGTTTAGAAATGCAGGTTGCTCATCATGTTTAGCTATGAATAATGATATAATGCCCGCTTATGAACATGTAGCATCAACTAGTAATCGCAACTTTGAAAGTAGACAAGGTAACTTATCAAGAACGCACCTTTGTTCAATTAAAATGGCATTCAGTGCAGCTATCAACGGTTACTTTAAGGAGGAAGTTTAAGATGAATATAAAATATAATGCAGTTATCTTAGATAATGATAATATTGATACTGATATAATTATTCCAAAACAGTTCCTAAAACAGACTACTAAAGATGGTTTAGGTGAATATGTATTTTATGAATGGCGTTATAATGAAGATGGAACTAAAAATAACCATATTTTAAATAAAGATAAATTTAATGTATTAATTACTAGAGATAACTTTGGTTGTGGTTCATCTAGAGAACATGCTTCTTGGGCATTAAAAGATTATGGTTTTAAGTTAATCATAGCACAAAGCTTTTCTGATATATTTTATAGAAATTGGTTAAATAATCATCAATTACCTATTAAATTAAGCAAATCTAATATCAATGATATCTTAGAAAATAATGAAATAGAGATAGTACTAAATTTAGAAGATAAAATTATAAATATTAATGGAATTAACTATCCATTTTCATTATCTAATAAGATGCATAAAAGACTTTTATATGATATTGATGAAGTAGACTATACACTTCAGTTTATTGAAAAAATAAAAGAATTTGAATAAGCTTTAATAAAGTAGATTAGCCCTATTATAATGGGCTTTTTTTTACGTTTGAATATTTGTTTTCAGGTGCTTTTTATGGTATAATATTAATGTAAAGGATGATGGATATGAACATAATAAATATCAATACAGATTATATCAATTTAGCTCAATTCTTAAAGCTTGCAGCAATTGTTGGAAGTGGTGGAGAAGCTAAAATTTTCTTAGCAGAAATTGATGTATTTGTTAATGGTGAATTAGAGGATCGTCGTGGTCGTAAACTATATGATAATGATGTAGTTAATGTACATGGTGAGGATTTCATAATTAAATGTATTTAAATTCAATTAGTCTTAGGAATTATCGTAACTTAGCTGATCTTGATCTTTCATTTGATAATAATGTAAATATTTTTATTGGTAATAATGGTCAAGGTAAGACTAATTTATTAGAAGCAATTTACTTTATCTCTTTAACAAAGAGTTTTAAGACTAATAAGTTACAAGAAATTATGAATCAAAATCATGATTTTTTTATGTTGAGGGCTAGTATTTATAAGCAAGATTATCCTTACAATATTGAAATTAACTACAATGATAATAAGAAGCACATTATGATAAACAATAATAATGAATCAAAGTTTAAAGATGTCCTTGGTTTATTAAATGCTGTTTTATTTGTACCTGAAGACTTGTATTTAATAAAGGGTAATCCTAGTCTTCGTCGTAAATTATTAGATATTGAATTATCAAAGATATATCCTAAGTATTTAATCAGTTTATCGGCTTACTATCAGATATTAAAACAGCGTAATGCTTATTTAAAGGAAGATAAGTTAGATCCTTTAGTTATTGATTCATTTGATGATCTTTTAGTTAATCATGGTGAAATCATAAAAAAATATAGGGAAGAATTCATAGTAGAGTTATCAAACTTAACTCTTGAATTTTATCAATTAATTAGTGCTAGTAAGGATATAATCAGTTTAGAGTATCAATGTACTATAAAAGATGAAATAGGCTACTATGAGTGCTTAAAGAAGTCAATACAAAGAGATTGTTATTTACACCAGACCAATGTTGGAATTCATAGAGATGATTTTAAATTTCTTTTGAATGGAAAAGATGCTAGTTCTTTTGCTTCACAAGGGGAACAAAGAACTATTGTTCTAGCAATTAAATTAGGTTTGGTTGAATATATATATAGACATACAAAAGAATATCCAATCTTATTATTGGATGATGTCATGTCTGAATTAGATGAATTTAGACAAGAAAATTTAATTAAGTACTTAAATGAAAAAGTACAAACATTTATTACAACAACTAGTCTTAGTCGCTTAAATGAGAGTATTACTAATAAAGCTCAGTTGTTTAATATAGATAATGGAACTATAAAGGAGGCAGATGTTAATGGAACAATTTGAACATAGTTATGATTCTAGTGATATACAGGTCTTAGAGGGCTTAGAAGCAGTAAGAAAACGTCCTGGTATGTATATTGGTAGTACAGCAAGTCGTGGTTTACATCACTTAGTATGGGAAATCGTAGATAATGCTATTGATGAAGCACTAGCAGGTTACTGTTCAGAAATTATTGTTACAATAGGTGAAAATAATGAGATTTCTGTAGAAGATGATGGGCGTGGTATTCCAACAGGAATTCATGAAAAAACTGGAAAATC
>JAVWHL010000030.1:0-12305 GCA_036640095.1 Erysipelotrichales bacterium
CAACAAAAAATTATAAAAAGACCACTATCTTTTTTGATTAGATAATGGTCTCACATCATTTACAAGTATACATTTAATGAAAAAAAAGATACATTTTGTATCTTTTAGTAATTATTATTTTCTATGTCTTTTTCAATGACTGGTTTTAAGAATTGTCCTGTATAACTTTCTTCACATTTGATTACTTTTTCAGGTGTTCCGGTAACTACAATTGAACCACCATTCTTACCACCTTCCGGTCCTAAATCAATGATATTATCAGCAACTTTGATTACATCTAGATTATGTTCAATGACAATTACTGTATCGCCATTTTCAACAATTGCTTGTAAGACATTGATTAATTTAGCAACATCATCAATGTGTAATCCTGTTGTTGGTTCATCTAGGATATAGACTGTTTTTCCAGTTGCTTTTTTGTGAAGTTCAGTAGCTAGTTTAATACGTTGTGCTTCTCCACCAGAAAGTGTTGTAGCACTTTGTCCTAATTTAATATAACCTAAACCAACTGCTTCTAAGACATCTAGTTTTCTTTTTATTTTTGGTATTGATTCAAAAAACTTACATGCTTCTTCTACTGTCATTGCTAGTACATCAGCTATGCTTTTTCCTTTGAATTTTACTTGTAATGTTTCATCATTATATCTGCTTCCATTACATTCTTCACAAACCACATAAACATCTGGCAAGAAATGCATTGATATTTTAAGTAATCCATCACCTTGACATGCTTCACATCTTCCACCTTTAACATTAAAACTAAAGCGTCCTTTTTGGTACCCTCTTGCTTTAGCTTCTGGAGACATTGCATATAAATCTCTTATATCATCAAATACTCCTGTATAAGTTGCTGGATTAGATCGTGGCGTACGTCCTATAGCATCTTGTGATATTTCAATTACTTTATCAATATTTTCTAAACCTTTAATTTCTTTGTGTTTTCCTGGTTTTTGTTTGTTTTTATATAATATATTAGATATTGATTTATAAAGTATTTCATTAACTAAAGTTGATTTACCACTACCACTAACTCCAGTTACAATATTTAAGACTCCTAAAGGAAACTTAACATTTACTTTCTTCAAGTTATTTTCTTCTGCTTTTTTAATCTCTATAAACTTACCATTACCTTTTTTTCTAACTTTAGGTAAAGGTATATATTTTTGTCCAGATAAGTATTGTCCTGTAATACTGTTTTTATTAGCTTTTATTTCTTCAACATTACCTTGTGCAATAACTTCTCCGCCATGTACACCAGCACCAGGCCCTATATCTATGATTTGATCTGCTTCTAACATTGTATCTTCATCATGTTCTACAATTATCATAGTATTTCCTAATTCTTGCATTCCTCTAAGTGTTTTAATTAACTTATGATTATCTCTTTGATGTAATCCAATACTAGGCTCATCAAGCACGTATAGGACTCCTGTAAGGGCTGAACCTATTTGAGTAGCTAAACGTATTCTTTGTGCTTCTCCACCTGATAAGCTTCCTGCATTACGAGATAAATTCAAGTATTCTAATCCTACATTAACTAGGAATTGTAATCTACTATCTATTTCTTTTATTACTAGATTACTTATATCTTTTTCTGAAGGTGTTAGTTCTAAGTTATGAATATATTCTAATGCTTCATCTACTGGTAATAATGTAAATTCATGAATATTCTTAGTTCCAACTTTAACAGCAAGTGCTTCTTTAGATAATCTACTTCCTTGACATGTTGGACAAGTATGTTCACTCATGAATGTAGCATACCAATCTCTAGATCCATTTGAAGTTGTATTAGCATATCTTCTTTCAATTAGTGTTTTAGCACCTTCTAAGATATTATTCTTTTTAAAGACATTACCAGAAGAAGTTGTAATTTCATATACTACTGGTTCTGGGCTTCCTTCTAATAAGATTTTCATTTCTTTTTTAGTCATCTTATTTAAAGGTTTATTTAAATCTATTTTATAGATTTCACATAATTTTTTAAACTGTTGGGCATCAATATTATCAGTAGTAATAATATTTTTATAATATTTAATACCACCCTCCATAATAGAAAGATCCATATCTAAAAGTAAATCTAAATCAACTTCCATTTTAGCCCCGATACCATTACAATCAGGACATGCACCTAAAGGAGCATTAAATGAGAATAGTCTTGGTTCTAAATTAGGTATCGAAAAGCCGCATATGTTACAAGCAAAGTTTTCAGAGAATGTTAATTTTCCTGCAGTATTAGTATCAACATTAATAACTCCATCTGAAAGTCTTAATGCTATTTCAATTGAATCATATAGTCTTTCTTGAATACCTTCTTTTAATTTTATTCTATCAACAACAACATCTATATCATGTCTCTTATTTTTGTCTAATGCTTCTACTTCTTCTAACATCACTAATTCATCATCAACAAAAGCACGAACAAACCCATCACTAATTAAATTCTTAATTACATCAGCATGTGTTCCTTTTTTACCTTTAACAATAGGAGCAAGTATTTGTAGTCTTGTTCCTTCTTCTAATTTCATTATCGTAGTAACCATTTGTTTTATTGTTTGTGATGAAATCTCAACACCATGTTCTGGGCAATATACACGCCCAATACGAGCATATAGTAATCTTAAGTAATCATATATCTCAGTAACTGTTCCTATAGTAGAACGAGGATTATTATGTGTTGTTTTTTGTTCAATTGAGATTGCTGGTGATAGCCCTTCTATTGAATCCACATCTGGTTTTTCAGTTCCACCTAAAAATTGTCTAGCATAGGCACTAAGACTTTCTACATATCTTCTTTGACCTTCTGCATAGATTGTATCAAATGCTAGAGATGACTTCCCACTTCCACTAAGTCCAGTCATTACAACAAGCTTAGAACGAGGTATTTCTATATCTATATTCTTTAAATTATTTTCACGTGCACCCTTAATTATTATCTTTTCACTCATCTATTACACCTCTTCTCAAATAATAAAAAGCACTCTGGAAGACTGCTTTTCCTTTTATTTTATTACAATATAATTATACCTTTTTTATTATTTTCTTTCAAATAATATAGTTTTTTATTCATAAGTGTTGACTTTAGTAAATTTATTATGTATCATTGTATTAGTTGAGTAACACAAGAAAGGTGGGATATGATGGAATGGAAGTTTAATAATGATCGTCCTATATATCTTCAATTAGTGGAGAAACTAAAGATATTGATTGTTACCGGTCATTTTCAACCAAACCAACAAATGCCTTCTGTTAGAGAATTAGCAACCGAAACAAAAGTTAATCCAAATACAGTACAAAAGGCATATTTAGAATTAGAGCATTTAGAATTAATTGAAACAAGAAGAACAAATGGAAAGTTTGTTACTGATGATACTAAAATTATTTCATTTATGAAGAATGATTTAGCTTTAAATTATACATCTTCTTATATTAGAAGTATGAGTGATTTAAATTATAGTAAAGAACAAATCAATGATTTTGTTCGCAAAGGAGAAAGGGAGATATAATATGTGTTTAGTAAAATGTAATAATTTAACAAAAAACTATGGTGCTAATAATGCTGTAGATAATGTTAATATTGAGATTGGAAAAGGTAAAATAATTGGTTTACTTGGTGCTAATGGTAGTGGTAAAACAACATTAATTATAATGATAAACGAGTTATTAGAACCTACTAGTGGAGAAATATTAATAAATAATGAAAAACCAGGAATTGAAAGTAAGAAAATAATTTCTTATCTTCCAGAAAGAACATATCTTGATATGCAAATGACACCTGTTCAACTAGTGCAATACTTTAAAGATTTCTATGCTGACTTTGATGAAGCAAAAGCATTTGAATTATTTAATAGTTTAAACTTAGATGTAAATGCTAAAATGATTACAATGTCAAAAGGTACTAGAGAAAAAGTTCAATTATCTTTAGTAATGGCTCGTAAAGCAGAACTATATATCTTAGATGAGCCGATTGGTGGTGTAGATCCTGCAAGTAGAGATTTTATCATTCAAACAATTATGAATAACTTTAATGATGGAGCTACTTTACTAATATCTACTCACTTAATTACTGATATTGAAAATATTTTAGATGAAGTTATCTTTATTAATAGAGGAAAAATTATCTTACATGAAAATGCTGATCAATTAAGAGAATCAAGAGATGCTTCTATAGATGCTATATTTAGGGAGGAATTCAAATGTTAGGAAAATTAATTAAATACGACTTAAAAGCTATGGCAAAACCAATGGCTGTATTCTTTCTTATTACACTTATTACAGTAATATCTTCTTTAATACTAAGAAAATTTACTAATATCACTTGGGTAATTGATTTATTCTTTGGACTGATTTCATTTGCTGCTGGTTTACTAATCTTTATTAGCTTTATTATGGCAATTGTAATAGTAGTAAGAAGATTTGTAACTAATGTTTTAAAAGATGAAGGTTATCTTACAAATACATTACCAGTATCAAAAGCAACAATACTTGCATCTAAAAGTATTTGTGCAACAATTGTAGTAACTGTTTCAGGTCTTATTTCTATCATATTGATAATATTATTATCTGGTGGATTTAAAGATTTTATTTGGGGATTACAAGAGATATTTAGAACTGAAAATGTTCCTGTATTAACTATCATTTTATTTGGCATACTTATTATATCTCAAGCATTTGTTTCAGTCTGTGCTTTAAACTTCTCATTTGCTTTAGGTCATTCTCATTCAAAAAATAAAACACTTATGAGTGTCTTATATATATTCTTAACTTATATTGCTGCTCAAGTTATCTTAGTTATATTAACTGTAGTATTATCTAAATTAATAGATTCAAATCTATTATTCTCTTCAATTGATACACTAGATAATGTAAATGTAATAATAATTGGAATTACCTTTATTGTCTTATGTGGTTCAGCAATCTTATTTGCTTTAACTAACTTTGTCTTAAACAATAAATTAAATTTAGAATAAACAAAAAAGGTCATGTTGTAAAACATGGCCTTTAAACTACCCTTTTAAATAATTTTTCTACATCATATTTTGATAAGGTAATAATGATTGGTCTTCCATGAGGACAATGATCATAATTAGGTGTTAAAACTAATTTATCTATTAATGATTGTTGCTCCTCTAATATTAAAATATGATTTGCTTTTAATGACATCTTACAAGAAGCCAAAATCAAATCTTCTTTCTTAATATCTTTAACTCTAACATTTTTGATATCAAGGACAGCATCAATTGTCTCTTGAACAATTTGATTAGCTTGCTTGAAATCAATCCAAGTAGGAACTTGTCTTAATATCAAATCATTATTAGCTTGTTCCTCAAAGTTTAATCCAATAACTTCTAAATGTTTCTTTAACTCCATTACCTTCATTTTTTCAGGTAACGTTAAATTAACAACTATTGGTGTAATTAAATCTTGATAAGTAAAACCTTGTTTATTTATATGATCTAACTTATCTTCATAATTAATTCTTTCCATGGCTGCATGTTGATCTATAATATGTAAGCCATTTTCATTTTGCGCTAAAATATAAGTTGCATCGAATTGTCCAATAACATTAAAACTTATTGGTACATATTCTACCTCTTCTATAGACTTTGTCTCTTCTATATACTTATCTTCTTCAATAAAAACATCTTCGCTTACTTGTAAGGCTTCACTTGTAACCTCTTTATATACCTCTTGTTCAACTACTTCTTCTACTTTAACTTTATTTTCTACTTCATTAATTACTTCATCTAGCTTCTCTTTAACAATATTACTTACTTCCCTAATCTCATTATCTTCCCTTTGAATGGAAGATCCACCAGGATAAGAAAACTGCTTAGACTTATCTTCACGAGCAATATATTCAAACTCTAAATTATGTTGCTTTTCACGAGGCTTAGAAACAAACTCTCTTTGCTTAATCATGAATTTATCTTTAATTGTTCTATCTAATAACTCCTCTAAATCTTCATGATTAGATATTCTTACTTCCCTTTTAGCAGGATGAACATTAACATCTATTAACTGATGATCACACTCTATTTTTAAAACAACTATAGGATATCTTCTTTCCATTAAATAAGTCCCATACCCCTTTATAATAGCTTGCTCAATCTCTTTATTATATATCAAACGATTATTTAAGAATATATGAATACCCCTCTTATTACTTCTAGTAGTCTTATTATTCGCTATAAAACCACTAACCTTAAAATCATTATTAGAAGCACTAATTGCCTCCATATTCTTTGCAGTCTCTAAATTATAAATACCACTAATTACCTGAAGCAAATCATTATTACCATTACTATTAACAAGTATCTTATTATCATTAACTAACTTAAAAGCGATATCAGGATATAATAATGCAAAACTACTAATAATACTTACAATATTAGATAACTCAGATTTCTGTGATTGAAGATGCTTTAATCGTGCTGGAACATTATAAAATAAATTATATACAGATATACTAGTTCCTTGATTAGAATAACCCTCACTAATTACATTATCATTTACATTAAAAGTATAACCAATCTTTTCATCCTTAGGCTTTGAACTTGCTTCAACCTTTGCAATTGAAGCAATACTAGGAAGTGCCTCACCCCTAAACCCAAGAGAACTAATATTAAATAAATCATAGTCAAAATATATTTTAGATGTAGCATGAGGCATAAATGCTGTTTTGATATCCTCTTTAGAAATACCATACCCATTATCAATTACTTGAATCAACTGAAAACCAGAATCAACCAGAGTAATTTCTACCTTAGTTGCCTTAGCATCAATACTATTTTCAACAAGCTCTTTTACAACACTAGCTTGATTTTCAATTACTTCACCAGCTGCTATCTTATTTGAAAGTGATTCATTCATTACTTTAATCTTACTCATTAATATCAACCACCTTATTCTTTAGACCTTCTATCCAAGATAATGCTTGTATTGGAGTCATACTATTTATATCAACATTATCAATACTCTTAATAACATCATCATATTTACTATTATCTACTTCAATATATTTAACATCACCTATTTTAGTAGTTTCTTCTTTTTCAAATTCTTTTAATAATTGATTTGCGCGACTAATTATTTCACTTGGTAAATTAGCAAGCTTAGCAACATGGATACCATATGAATTATCAATACTACCTTGTTCTACTTTATATGTAAATGTTATTTCATTATTATTTTCAATTACTGATGCATGATAATTTTTAATATTATCATGACTTTGTTCTAATTGTACTAATTCATGATAATGAGTTGAGAATAATAATTTTGATTTATTAAACTGACTAATATATTCAATCATTGCATAAGCAATTGACATTCCATCATATGTTGCTGTTCCTCGACCAATCTCATCAAATAAAATTAAACTATGCTTATTAGCATTCAATATAGCATTACTAGCCTCTAACATTTCAACCATGAATGTAGACTGTCCTCTTACTAAATCATCACTAGCACCAATTCTAGTATATATTTGTTCAAACAACATTAAATTAGCCTCTTGTGCAGGAACAAAACAACCTATTTGAGCCATAATAACAATGATTGCTAATTGCCTCATATACGTTGATTTACCACCCATATTAGGACCAGTTATTAATATAACATCAACTTTATCATCTAAATAAAAATCATTATTGATAAACTCTCTATTCTTATCAATCTCTTTTATTATCGGATGAAATGATTCCTTGATATCAATACAATAATCTTCATTAAACTCTGGCTTATTATAGCCATATTGATTAGATATCTTATAAAATGAATACATTACATCAATAAAAGCCATATCTTTAGATAACATTTGTAACCTTAAAATATACTGCTTTAATTCAACCTTAAAATCACTATATATCTCTTGCTCAAGCTTAGTAGTATTATCCTGAGCATTTAAAATCATTGCCTCTTGTTCCTTTAATTCACTATTAATATATCTTTCAGCATTAGTTAAAGTCTGCTTTCTAACATAACCAAACTCATCTTTAATCAAGTCCTTATTAGCATTACTAACTTCAATATAATATCCAAACACTTTATTATATTTAACTTTCAATGTTTTGATACCAGTTAAGTCCCTTTGTCTTTGTTCAAAATCAACTAACCACTGAGTACTATCTTCCATAGTACTTCGATATTGATCTAATTGCTCACTTACTCCATCATTAATAATCTTAGAATTATCACCTTCTAAAATATCTTCATTTATATAAGTATTAATTAACTCACATAAATCATCTAATACATCAACATTTTCAACAAATTCTTTTATCACTTTATTATTATAATTCTTCAAGATTTCTATAATCCTATTTGAACTATCCAACGATTTCTTAAGCCATAATAACTCTTTAGGAATCACATTATTAACCCCTATTTTAGCACTAATACGTGCTATATCATAAATATTCTTTAAATCATCTACTAACATTTCAGTATTAATAAACTCTTCAATAAAACCAGTAACAAAATCTTGTCGATACTTAATCTTATCTATATCTTTTAAAGGTGCTTCAATATACTCTTTTAATAATCTAGAACCCATTGCTGTTTTAGTCTTATCTAAATACCAATATAAAGTACCATATTTATCATTGTTCTTAATTGTATTAATTAGTTCCAAATTAAATTTAGTTGAAAACTCTAATTTTATTTTACTATCATCTAAATATTCAACATCCATAAAATAATCTAGTTTAGTTTTTTGTGTATTCTCTATATAATTTAAAAGCTCATTAAAACTATCTTTAAAATTAACTTCTATGTTCTTTAAAACCTCATTATCATTAATACTATCTATATCATTAAAAGAAATTAAAAACTTATATGATTTCAATAAATCATTAAAAATACGTGTATCAAATTTTTGGTTAACAACTAATTCTTTTATATTATAAGAAAGAATTTCATTATATAAAACATTAATATCTTTCACTACTTTTAAAGCTTTTAATTTACCGGTTGCTATATCACAAAGTGCTATATAATAGAAGTTAGGTTTGCTTTCATCTAAATACATAATATAGTTATGATCTACTTCTTCTACATTATAATTAGTACCAGGAGTAATTATTTTAACGACATCTCTTTTAACAATTCCTTTAACTTCATTAGCATCTTCTAGCTGTTCACAAATAGCAACTTTAAAGCCATTATCAATTAGTTTCTTTATATATGGTTCACATGAATGGTAAGGTACACCACACATTGGTATTTTTTCATCTAAGCCCGCATTTCGTCCAGTTAAAGCAATTTCTAAGACTCTACTAGCAACAAGTGCATCATCAAAAAACATCTCATAGAAATCACCTAAACGATAAAATAAAATAGTATCTTGATACTTCTCTTTAAGCTCAACATATTGTTTCATCATCGGTGTTAACTTTTCATATTCCATACTATCACCTCACCTATTTATTATAACAAATATTATGTTTTATAACTATTATAAACAAAAAGTAATTAGTTAAACTAATTACCTAGATATGCATCTATTTCATTTTGTTTAAAACCAATAAATACCTGATCACTAAATACAATTAGTGGTCTTTTTATTAGTTTACCATCACTTAATAAATAATCAATTTTCTCATCATCACTAAGCATTTCTAATTTATCTTTCAATTCTAATTCTTTAAATACCTTACCTTTAGAATTAAAGAATAAATCAATATCTTGTTTTGAATCTTTAATAATTTTCTCTAATGTTTCCTTGGAAATTTGTTCATTAACAAAATCAAAGAATTCAACTTCTTGATTATTTTCTTTTAAGAACTTCACACTTTTCATTACAGTACTACATTTTTTATAACCATATACTTTTACCATAATTACCTCCTAGAATAAAGGTGCTAATATCTTTAAGATAACTTGAAGTAATGCTTTAAAGACTGAAACATTCTCAACATCTTCTAAACTAATCTCTTTAGAATCTAATACTTCTTCTTTAAAATTGTCTTCTATCTTTTGAATAACAGACCCATTTAATAATAATGTACAAACTTCAAACGATAAATTAAAACTTCTCATATCAAAATTCGCAGTTCCTACTATTGCAGTATCATCATCAATTAAGAGCTTTTTAGCATGGACAAAACCATTATACTCATGAATTTTAACTCCAGCTTTCAATAAATCATAATAATATGATTCAGTTGCGATTTTCACTATTTTTTTATCAGGTAAACCTGGTGTTACTAAAGTGATATCAATTCCTGATTGAGCTTTCATTATGATAGCATCATATAATACTGTATCTGGAATAAAGTATGGCGTTGATATACAGATACTCTTTTGTGCAGACATTATTGCGATTACAAACATGTCCCTTACAAAAGTTTCAATCGAATCAGGTCCATCTCCATAAGGATATATTAATGTTTCTCTACCCATTTTATCTAAATCAAAAGAAGGATAATACTTCTCTTTAAATAAGTTTTCATTTGTTTCAAAAAACCAAGATTGTGCAAATAGAGTTTCATACTCTTGGACTGCTGAAGAATCACTAATTCTTATATGGAAATCTTCCCAATGCTTATAATATGGGTCTAAATCAATATATTCATCACCAATATTAAAACCACCAGTATAGGCAATATTACCATCAATAACAGCAATTTTACGATGATCTCTAAAGTTTGAAAACTTTGAAAGAATTGTTACTTTCATTTCATTAAAATACTCTATTTGAACTCCATTATCTCTTAATTCTTTTAAAGTATTTTTACTTATCGTTCTTGCACCAAGAAAATCAACAAGAATTCTAACTTCAACACCTTCACTAACTTTTTTTATTAATAATGGAATGAACTTATCAAATAACTGTCCACTTTTAATAATGTAGTATTCTAAATGAATATATGTCTTAGCATTCTCAATATCTTTAAACATTTGTTCATACTTTACAGTACCACAAGTATAAGTATCTATCTCACCACTATAATGCATTTGTGTTGTACTAAAATCCATATGATCTAAGTAGTCTACTAAAGCTTGTTGCTTAACATTAACATTTTCATTTTTGGCACGATAAATGCAATTTTCATCAAAGCGCATTTTTGAATTATCTAAAATTCTTTTACGATAATTACTCATATGACCAATTCCAAAAATAATATATAATAATGCGCCTATAACTGGAATAGCTAAGATTATTGTAATCCAAGATAACTTTGAAGTAGATAATTTAGAATTATCAGAAAGGACGATTAACGCTAAGAATACACCTAGAATAATTATCAAAGGATATATAATTGTAGAGTACATTGGAACAAATGCTAAATAACATAATAAAACTAGTTGAATAATAGCCCAAAAAACTAAAGTAACTATTCTTAACATATAATCGCCTCCCTAATATCAGTTAAATAATATACTATCTTTTTCCCTCATCATATATCTCGCCATTGGCTTTTGGCCCAGCAGCCTTACCACTTGTAATAACAAGCGCTAGAATTGTAGCTACATATGGTAACATATAGAATATTTCTTTTGGAACACTTTTCAGCCAATCAATTTGACCTGAAGAAATTGCGATTACATTTGATAAACCAAAGAATAATCCCGCAAATAAAACACCCCATGCATTCCATTTACCAAAGATTAAAGTTGCGATTGCAATGAATCCAAATCCATGAATAACTGTTTCACTAAATTGTGAATCAACTGTTAAAGTCATAATTGCTCCAGCTGCTCCTGCAAAAATCCCTGAAAGGAATACACCAATATATCTTGTACGATAAACATTAACACCCATTGAAGATGCAGCTTGTGGGAACTCACCACATGCTCTTAAACGTAAACCAAATTTTGTTTTCTTAACGATAAATGCTGTTAAAGCAACAATAATTAATGCAAAGATAAATGGTGGATATGTCTTAGCAATTAATCCTCCAATTACTGGAATCTTAGCAAGAATCGAATCATTCATTACCTTAAATCCTTGTGAGAACTGCGGCGTTCTTTGTTGTTGGAATAAGATTTGTGATAAGAAAATTGCAAGTCCAATAGCTAACATATTTATAGCAGTACCTGAAATTACTTGGTCTGCTTTGTATTTAATACTTGCTACAGCATGAATAAGTGAGAACAAACCACCTACTAATGCACCAGCTAAAACACTTAGCCATGGAATAATTGCATATCCCATAAAAGTAGAAGGATCAGCATTTTGACCCATATAATAACAAATACAAGCACCAGCAAATGCACCAATAGTCATAAGACCCTCAATACCAATATTAGTTACACCACTACGCTCAGAATATAATCCACCTATTGCAGCAACTATAATAGGT
>JAVWHL010000031.1:0-12243 GCA_036640095.1 Erysipelotrichales bacterium
GATTGTCCACAGAAAAGTGAATGTACTAAATCAAAGAATAATAGACAAGTAACTATAAATCCAATATTAGATAATATGCACAAACAAGTAGACGAATTACTAACAAGTGATTTAGGAATACAACTTAGAAAACAAAGAAGTATACAAGTAGAAGGTGCATTTGGTGTTATAAAAGAAGACTTCGGATATATAAGAATACATAGAAGAAAACTCAAGAATGTAGAAACTGAGATTAAATTAGTAAGTCTAGGATATAACATCAAAAAATATCATAATAAAAAGCTAAGAAAAAAGTTATCTTAGCAAAAATCTTAAAGTATATAAAACATTGTTTTTATAGTGCCTAAATATAGTAAATAAGCTATTTATTATCCAGTAAAGGTATTGTTTGATAAAGGTAATGCTTTTAGCATGTAAAAAAAAGGTGTAACCCTTAGAATTTCATCTAAGCGTTACAGCCCCTTCTTTTTAACTATTTCGATCAATTATATACATATCATATAATAAATCTTTTAACTTTTTAACAGCCCTTCTTTTTAAGAAGTACCTTTCAGCTTGACTATCTACACTATCGTACATTAATAAATCACTATAAAGAGTATCTAAATGTTTTTGGGCTTCTTTAGCTGCCTTAACTTTATCAAAATCTTTTGTTATGATTTCATGTACAGTTCTGTTGAAAACTTCTAATTCAATATCAATTTGTCTTTCGCCTTCTGCTAAATCAAACTCTAATGGTTCAATATCTTCCATTACCGTTATTACTGTAGCTTTTTTATCTTTTTCACTCATAACTATTACCTCCATGATTTATTAGTTTATATATTTATTCTATATCAGTTGGGCACTTATCTGTGTACATTTTGTGAAATAAATGTTTATAATAAACATTAGATAAATATAACCACTTTTTAGTAGTCTATTTACCTTTTAAGTAACGATAGATTTGTGGCTTAATAGGATTTTCTAATTTCAGAATATATTTTACAACTGGTTTTCCTTCTATTTGTATTTGTTCATATTCTAAGACACTCGCATTACCTAAATAATAATCTAATTCTTTATCCTTCTTCTTAATAAAGACTTTAAGATTATATTCATTTTTTGCAATCCCATATTCTAATGCACTTATTTTAGCACCCTCAACCCTTCTATTACTTTTCGAATAGAAAACTAACTTAGAACGATCAAAGATATCATTAATATAAATCGAATTATCTGCCCTCATAAAAATCATTATTGAATCACCATCACTAGTCTTTGTATAACCTCCAACCTGAAAACCTGGATTATACTCTAGATTTTGCAGATAAAATGCTTCTTTTCTTGTATATGTATGATTCAACAATAAAGGAGTCACATCATCTTGTACATAGTTATCATTTATAAATAATAGACTATAATTAATCCAATCATTAATTAACTCATTAAATAACTTTTTATTATTGAATGAATCTTTAATACACTTACTTATATCTCCATCTATAATAAGCGGTTTATATTTACGTCTTGTATTATCTAATTCTAAAATATTGAACGATAGATTATCAAATGCATTCTTTGTATTTGATTTTTGTTTTTTAATACCAAGATATTTTTCAATATTCTCATTAATTTGATCTAAACTTTTATTACCACTAAATAATTCTTTTAAAACAATTACTTCATGCACTCTTTTAACTGGCAAATATTCTTGATATAAGAAATCTAAAAAATTCTTTTCTTCACTATTAAATGTGTAAATTTCTTTCTTTTCTATTTGATTTACTAATTCGTAATAATTTTTATACTTAATTATATATTCAGGATTACTAATTTTATTTGAATAAAAATCATTCAATAAAGGAATTCTATTTAACCTTTGCTTTAATAAAAAATAATTCTCAACTATTATATTTTTACGAGACAAGTTTCTAATACTAATTTTCTCATATATTAATTCTTTAGCCTGATATTCAAAACTAATTGTACATTCCCCTCCAACTAGTTGACTACCACTTTCTATAAACATATTTAATTTACTTATTTCACTCGCATTATTATCTAGCAAAGCTAATGGAATCATAAAGTTATTTTGATAATTCCCAATAAAATCTAATACAACTAAATAGTTTTTATCACTACTTTTTCTAAGCCCTCTTCCTAGCTGTTGTAAGTAGACAATTATAGAATTTGTAGGTCGCATAAGAATTACTTGATTAACACATGGAATATCAATACCTTCATTAAATATATCAACACTAATAATAAAATCTAAATAATCTTCATCTATATTCTTACTTAGTCTATCGATTGCTTTATATCTAATAGTTTCATTATCTTCACTAGTTAAAGCTTGAGTTTTATAACCTAACAAATTTAACTCTTCTGATAACATCTTTGCATTTTTAATATTATCTATAAAAATTAATCCCTTAACTTTTTCACCATTATAACCATATTGTTTTGATTTCTCTACCACATGCTTAGCTTTATCTTCCATATTATATATTGATTTCTCATCTATTACTTTACCATCAATCATTATTTCACTAATTCCATAATAATGAAATGGTACAATCAACTTATCTTCAATTGCATCTCTTAAACTAATTTCATATGCAATATTATATTTGAATAAATCATAAATATTATAACCATCCATACGTTGCGGAGTTGCACTCATACCAAGTAAGAAGTTTGGCTTAAAGTAATTAATAATCTTTTGATATGATATTGATCCAGCATGATGTACTTCATCTATGATTATATAATCGAAATATTCTTTAGCAAAGGATTTTAATACATCATCTTTAGATAATGTTTGAATGGTAGTAAAGAGATAATCTGCTCTATCCTTTTGTTGAGCAATATATATCCCCATGTTCTTTTTAGGCATAATTTGTTTAAATGTATCCATTGCCTTTCGAGCTATATTTTCTCGATGAACAATAAATAATACTCTATTAGGATTAGAACTTCTCACATCAAAAGCACTAAGATATGTTTTTCCAGTTCCAGTTGCACTTATTACTAAAGCACAATTATCATTCTTGCGATAATACTCTATCCCTTTTAATGCTTTAATTTGCATCTGATTCGGTTTAATAGTACTTTTAGGAATAGTAAATCTATTTTCTTTATTTAAGTTATATACCCTTTCATATTCAACTATTACTTCTTCTATTAAATAAGCATTATTCCATATCTTTTCAAACTCTTCCAACATTGAGAAAACTAAATTGCCATTACAATGCGAATCAATTATTAAGTTCCATTCCTTATTTGTTTTTAAAGCACTAATCGTTAAATTTGATGACCCTACTATAATAGTCCATACATCTCCTTTTCTAAAAAAGAAGCCTTTAGTATGGAGATTTCCCTCTATATCCATTTTTAATTCTATATTTCTATTTTCATTTAATAACTTAATTGCTTTTGGATGACTAAAATTTGATTTGTTTCCAATGATTATTTTGCCATTTGCTTTAGTCTCATTTAAACTTACCATAATTCCTCTAAGACCTGATTCACTTATAAAAGCAACGCTAAAATAAAATTCATCACAATCTCTTATTAAATCATTTAATGTATTTAAAAACGGTTCTTTATCATTTGAAAGAAGTTCAAGCTTATACAATGAATCAGTGCTATGTCCTTTATCAACTAATGCATTCTTGCTTCTATTTAAAATATCATCTATCATACTCATCATCCTCACTATAACATTATAGCTTTAATTATATTTAAGCACAAATAAAAAAAAGATACATCATAAAATGTATCTAGAATGATTTAGCTTGTTCAATTGCTTTATCTTCCGCAATTTTAAGTGCTTTATCAAAGTCTTCGCCAACTAATACATTAGTCATCTCAAATGCTAGTGTATCAAATTGAGCAATTCCCATAAAATGAGAAACAGCTTTTAAATAAGAAGTTCCAAATTCAATACTCTTCATTGGCTCCTCTTCATATGCTCCCCCACGACTTACAATATTAATTGCTTTTCTAGGCTTATCATTCAATAAACCTACGGCACCACTCTCAGTATATTTAAATGTTATTCCAGTATACATTACATAATCCATATATGCCTTCATAATTGCTGGAGCTCCCAAGTTCCACATTGGAGTACTATATATGTATTTGTCATATCCACTAAACTTAGTCGCATGAAACTTAGCTACAGTGTCTTTTCCAGCAGCTATATCACCTAATAAAGATTCATCTAAGAATCTCATGTCTTCTTCATATAAATTTAAATACTCTACTTGATCCCCCGGATTATTCTTTTTATATTCATTAACAAATAGCTCAGTTAAAGCTAGTGTTCTTGATTCTTTCGCATTTTTGGCATTTGCATTTATTACTAATACTTTACTCATAATAATTCGCCCTCTTTCTATTACATTTCTTTATATCACTATTATACATATCAATACAAACAGTGTAAAATAGAATGCTTTTAATTAAGAGTACATCATTTGCATATTCACAATTCTATTAAAAATGTTATGTTATAATATATTTATTAAATGATGGAGGGAATTAATATGAATTTAAAACAAGGAAAAAATAGATTTTATCTAGAGGATAATGAAGTTGAAATCGCTGAAATGACTTATTCTGTTGCTGGAGAAAAAATGATAATAATTGATCATACTCATGTAGAAGAAACATACAAAGGTCAAAGCCTAGGAAGAAAACTATTAGATGAAGTTGTAGCCTTCGCTAGAAAAGAAGAGAAAAAAATCATTCCCCTTTGCCCATATGCTAAAGCACAATTTGAAAAAGATGAATCAATTAGAGATGTACTAAAAGACCAATAGGTCTTTTTATTTTATAATGTCTTTTATTACTCTAAGTGCATTATCTTGTTTAATCATTTGTATTTCCTCATTTGTATAACCTTGTTTTTCTAATTCAACTATTAAATTATTTATCATACTATGATTTTTTAAATCATCAGTATAAGAACTCCCCTCTATAAAAGATGTTGCCTCATCATCTAAATAATCCATAAAATCAAAACCAAAAGCTACATATTCAATACCCACTAAATCTTTTATATAATTTATATGTTCAACTAATCCTTGAACATTTTTCTTTTCCTCATTGTCACTAATAAATAATGGAAATGAATTCATTCCTATTACACCATTAGTTGCTGCAACTTTCTTAATTAACTCATCACTAAGATTTCTTTTATGACTTGCTAGATTTCTTACATTAGAGTGTGATGCTATTATAGGATAAGAACTATCCTCTAGTATCTCCAATGCTGCTTTATTACTCAAATGAGATATATCAATTATCATATTTAAAATTTTCATAATTTCAATTACTTGTCTACCCTTATCACTTAACCCACAATCAACATCATTAGTTATACTAGAACAATATTTATTAGTATTGTTCCAAGTTAGTGATACTAGTCTAACTCCATATTGATATAACGAATAAATATCTTCAACCTCTTCCATAAAGTCTAAACCCTCTGCCCCAATAATATAGTTAATTTTATTATCGACTATATCATCATATTTATTCACTTGATTTAAAACATCTCTATTATTCACTATTTCTTTAGAACCATATCTAATTATATCTTTGAACTCGTTTTTAGCATTCTCAAAATCTTCTATCCATATATTAAATAATGATAAACCCACATTCCCTTCTTTAAAATTATCTAAATGATAAGTCTTAAATGTATTAGTACCACCATCTAAACCATCCTTTTTAAAGTGTGAGAATAAATCACCATGTAAATCTACTACAAAATCTTTCATTTTATCACCTCTTTATAAATTATATGTTATTTGATAAAAAAAGATATACATAATTAATGTATATCTAATATATTATTTCCATTAAACATAGTCCTTGTGCAGGTGCTGATTCAAGATTATCTGGCTTACCTTTTAAATCTAGTAATTTTTCTATGTAATCTTCATCTTCATTTTTCAAACCAACATCTACTAAAGCCTTAACAATCAATCTAACCATATTATATAAGAAACCATCTGCATTTATAACTATCTTAATTAAATTATCCTCTTCAACTATATTTAAATAGTTAATGGTCCTAATACTAGTATCTGTAGTAGCTTTTGCTGCTTTAAATGTATTAAAATCATGTTTACCTATTAAGCATTTACTTGCTCGAATCATCCTTTTAACATCTAAGTTACTTCCTATATACCACGCATAATTATTTAAACGTGGATCTTCTACTTTAGAAATAGTATATTCATAAGTCTTAGAAACTACTTCATAGCGACAATGATATTCCATTCGTTTTTCTTGAATATCTAAAACTCTTATATTTTTATTTAAAACTTCATTTAATGTGTTTTTAAATTTAGTTATATTTAGTTTTTCATCTACTTCAAACATTACCATTTGCGATATTGCATGCACTTTAGCATCAGTTCTAGATGACTCAGTTGTTGCTACATGGAAGTTGAATATTTCTTGAAGAGCATCTTCAATATTATTTTGAATTGTATTACGATGCTTTTGCTTTGCATACCCTCCATATAAACTACCATCATATGCAATTTTCATTACATATTTATATAATTGCTTAGAATCTTTATTTGCGCGAACTTCTCTTTTTTGCGCTAAATTCTTTTGTCTTTTCTTATCTCTAACTTTCATACATTTCATTTATACGAGCTTGAATATTTTCATTCTCCAAAAACTCATCAAATGTTCCACTATATACTACACAACCTTTAGGTGTAATTTCTACAACTTTATTTGCTAGTGTTTCAATAAAACTAAAGTCATGAGATGTAAACAGCAAAGAACCTTTAAATGCTTTTAAACCATCATTTACTGCCGTAATTGACTCTAAATCTAAATGGTTTGTCGGTTGATCTAGAATAATTGTATTAGCCTCTTGAAGCATTAAACGAGAAAACATCATCCTCATTTTTTCTCCCCCAGATAGAACTGAAACTTTCTTTAATGGCTCATCATGAGAGAACAACATTTTCCCAAGATAACTACGACAGAATGCCTCACCTTGTTCTTCACCAGAATATTGTCTTAACCAATCTACTAAATTCATATTCATTCCATCAAAAAATGATCCATTATCTTTTGGAAAATAAGCCATTTCACTAGTTACTCCCCATTTAATATCGCCCGTTGCAGGTTCTATCTCTTCTGCTAAAACTTTAAATAAGCTTGTTATTAAAGATTCATTACGAGAAGTAAAGAATACTTTCTCATCACCTCTAATATTAAAATCTACATTCTCGAAGATAGTTTCCCCATCTTCTTTAACACTTAAGTCTTTTACCATCACAACATCATCACCTAAGGTACGATTAACATTTAATTGAATAAATGGATATCTACGAGAAGAAGGCTTAATATCATCTAATGTTATTTTATCTAAAAGTTTCTTACGAGAAGTAGCTTGCTTAGATTTAGATGCATTTGCACTAAACCTAGCAATAAATTCTTGTAACTCTTTCATTTTCTCTTCTTTTTTCTTATTTTCATCACCTTGCATACGCGTTGCTAGTGCACTTGATTCTTTCCAAAAATCATAATTACCAACATATAGAGTAGCTTTTTGAAAATCAATATCAACTATATGCGTACACACATTATTTAAGAAGTGACGATCATGGGATACAACAATTACAGTTTTATCAAAATTTTCAATGAAATCTTCTAACCACTTAATTGCATAGAAGTCTAAATGGTTAGTAGGCTCATCAAGTAAAAGAATATCAGGATTACCAAACAATGCTTGAGCTAAAAGGATTTTAACTTTATCATCACCTTCTAAGTCTTTCATTAACTTAGTATAATCTGTCTCTTTTAATTTAAGACCATTCAGTAGTTTTTCAGCATCACTTTCTGCTTCCCAACCATCCATATTAGCAAACTTCTCTTCTAACTCTGCAGCACGATAACCATCTTCTTCATCAAAATCTGGCTTTAAGTATATTTCATTTTTCTCAATCATCGTATCATATAATTCTTTATGACCCATAATTACTGTATCTAATACACTATACTCATCATATTCAAAATGATTTTGCTTTAAATATGAAATCCTTTGATTCTTTTCATAAAAAACATCACCTTTAGATGAATCTAGTTCTCCTGAAACAATTCTTAAAAACGTTGATTTACCGGCACCATTAGCACCAATAATCCCATAACAATTACCGTTAGTAAATTTAATAGTAACGTTATCAAATAATTTATCTTGTCCAAATGATAGTGACA
This sequence comes from Erysipelotrichales bacterium, assembly GCA_036640095.1. Classification (GTDB taxonomy): domain Bacteria; phylum Bacillota_I; class Bacilli_A; order JAJDGJ01; family JAJDGJ01; genus JAVWHL01. Next base: position 8,236 of record JAVWHL010000031.1, read on the forward strand.
AATTTGAAACTTCTATCATTATTATTCCTCCATTTTTTTATATTCGTTGATGAATCTTTCGATTTTATTAACTTTATTTTCTTTATATTTTATATCAAACATATCAAGAAACACTTCGAAAAATTCTTCCTTGTTGTAGTCAACTGCTTCAAATTCTATTTCATAATCTTCTTTATTACAATACTTAGAATAATCTAAACAGATTAAACCACCTTTTATTTTTAGCTCAATACGATTGGTAAAGAGCTTACCGAGTAGTATAAAATCCCCTTTTAATGGAATGTATTCCTTTATAGTATTAGGATCATTTAATGCAAGATCAAAAGCTTCCTTAGATATCATATAATTATGTTCTAAAACATCTTGAGCACGTTTTTCTTTAAGACATAGTTCATATGTATCATCTTTAACTCTTATTCTTAAAGCTTTCTTTTCTTTTCCTAAAGAAAAATCTACAGTCTCAAAATAATAATTAGTTTGATCAATATCAACATGTTCTTTACTTGCCTTTAAATAAGTCTTCAACTTTTGATACTCTTCGACATCTAATAATTGCTTATATTCTATTTCAATATTCTCTTCCATTATTTCACCTCACCATAGAAAATACGTAGCAAACTACGTATTAGAACTTTCTATTTCCAAACATATTTTTCATTCCTCCAATGTTAGGCATTTTTCCATTACCCATCATTGAACTCATTTGTTTCATCATCTTTTTCATATTGTCGTGTTCACGCAATACTTTATTAACTTCAGTTGTATTTAATCCACAACCTTTAGCAATACGTTCTTTACGCTTAGCTTTAATAATTTTAGGCTTACGTCTTTCTTCTGGAGTCATTGATTGTATAACTACTCTTGTTCTTTTTAATTTAGTAGTTGCCTTTTGTTCATCTTCTTCACTAATTTTTCCCATACCAGGAATCATTTTAGCAATACCACCAAGAGACCCTAATTTATTCATCTGTTCCATTTGTTCTAACATATCTTCTAAATCAAATTCACCAGACATCATACGATCTGCTGCCTTACCAGCTTTTTCTTCATCAATAACATTAGTAGCTTTTTCTATTAGTGAGATAACATCTCCCATACCAAGCATTCTACTAACCATACGTTCAGGATGGAATAAATCAATAGCATCTAACTTTTCACCAGTACCAATAAATTTAATTGGCACACCAGTTATATGTTTAATCGATAATGCTGCACCACCACGAGAATCACCATCTAATTTAGTTAAGATTGCCCCAGTAATCTCAAGTTGTTCATTATATGATTGAGCTACATTAATAGCATCTTGTCCAGTTAATGAATCAACTACTAACATTATTTCATCAGGATTAGCTAATGTTTTTAAATCCTGTAATTCTTGCATTAGTACTTCATCTAAATGTAAACGACCTGCAGTATCAATGATAACTAAATCATGTTCATTCTCTTTTGCATATTCTAGTCCTTTAGAAACTATTTCACGAGGATCAATTTGTCCCATTTCAAAAACTGGAACATCAAGTTGTTCTCCTACTGTTTTTAATTGATCAATTGCTGCTGGACGATAAACATCCGCTGCAATCAACATTGGTTTTTTACTATATTTCTCACGTAAAAGGTTTGCTAATTTACCACTTGTTGTAGTCTTCCCAGCACCTTGTAAACCAACCATCATTAAAATAGTTGGGCCATTAGTTTTAAACTTTATTTCTTCTAGTGAATCACCAAATAAATGAACAAGTTCATCATTTACAATTTTCACTACCATTTGTCCAGGATTCAACTGGTTAATTACATCTTGTCCTTCTGCTTTTTCTTTTATATTTGCAATAAACTCTTTAACAACTTTAAAGTTAACGTCCGCTTCCAATAGGGCTAAACGTATCTCTCTAAACATATCATCCATGTTTTCTTGAGTTAATCTTGTATTACCTTTCATCTTCTTCAATGAATGCTGAAGTCGATCTGATAAGTTTTCAAATGCCATATTTACACCGCCTTTATAATCAACTTAAATTGTACCACTTTTTAGCTTCATAAACAATATTTCCCAAGAAATAAACGTAAGTGTATTTTACTTGCAGATGATCACTTTCTATGTTATTATTTAGTAAGACATCATGAGAAGTGGAGGGACAGGCCCTATGAAGCTTCAGCAGCCTGCGATTGTAAGGTGCTAATTCCTGCAGATTTATTCTGGAAGATGCTAGGTATATAATTTAGCAGCTCTAGAGCTGTTTTTTTAATACTTTGATGTCTACATACCTTATCTTCAAATCAACACCAAGAAATAGCCTTGTGATTGGGGCTATTTTTTGTTTATATAAAGAAAAAGCGAGTAATCTCGCTTTTTAATATGCTTGCATATATTTAACACCTAAGAATTTTTGTGGTTGAATACGACATACATTTGAACAACTACCAATTGATGAATATCCTAATCCAAAGTAGAAATCACCACTATTTTTGTATTGATTTACTACTGATTTCAATTTACGATTCTTATGTTTATATACTTCAAAGTGTGTATGTGGACCAGTAGAGTTACCAGTTGATCCCATATATCCAATAGTTTGTCCTTGTTTAATAGAACCACTAGTTTTACCAAAACTATTTAAATGTCCATATAAGAATGTATAAGTATCATTCCCCATTTGATGAGCTGTAACCATAAAGTTACCATATCCCCCACCACCAGAAGAAGTAAGCAATACTACACCATTAGCTGGAGCAACTACAGGAGTCCCTGTACTATTAGCAAGGTCAATTCCAGGATGCCACCCACCACCAAAGTCAGCTGGATAATACCAAGCTAGTGCTGTTGGTGTTGCATGTTTAACTGGTTTAATAAATCCTTTAGAAGCTGCTACTCCATCAAGATTAATATTATTTAAACTACTATTATATACAGCACGTTTCTTTTGTTCTGCTTCAAGTTTAACAAACAACTCTGCTTCTTTTGCTTGATAATCTTTTAACATTTGATTTTGTTCTTTTTGTGCTTTATCTAACTTAACTTTTTCATCGTTAAGTTCTTTTTTCTTAGAATCTAATTCTTTTTTAACACTAACTAAATCCAATACGATATCATTATTAGAATCGTTGATAGCATTAATACCATCAACTTTTGTTAATAAATCATCTAATGAAGAAGCACTCATAAGAAAGTCAACAACGAAGTTTTCAGTTGTAACCTCTTGCATCATAGCAAGGCGTTTTAACATCTCTGCTTCTAAGTCTTTAATCTCATCTTCTGCAACTTTTATTTTATCTTGAATTTTAGTGACCTCTTTTTTCTTACCATCAATTAATTCAGCATTCTTTTTAATTGCTGTTGTAAGTTTACTTATGTCACTTTTAGTTGTATCAATTTGTCCTTTGATATCTCCAGCTGCTTTTGCACTTGCAGCTTTTCTTTCTTTTAAATAATTCTCGAACGCACTACACGTAGATTTATTCGCACGATAGCTTGAACGCTTTTGACAAAGCTTTTGATATTTAGCTTCATCTTGCGAAAAATCAATTGCATATACATTACTTGTTAATAATCCTAATCCAATAACTAATGCGCCCAATTTCATTAATTTATGATATTTTCTATTCATTAGTATCACTCCCCTTAAACTTTTAGGTATCTTCCTACTGAAATTAAACTACCAATCATACCAACCACAGCTCCGATACCAAATAGAGCTAGAGCCACCATATTAACTGTAGACATTGATGAAAGTTCTAAAGCAGAACTAATCATGAATCCTTGATCATAGCTTGCTAATAATTTACCATATGCTACAACCGTAAGTACTGCTGGAATTATTGCCCCTATAAGTCCTATAAAGATACCCTCCAAAATAAATGGGAATCTAATATAGCCATTTGAGGCCCCGACCAGTCTCATAATCTGTATCTCAGTCCTTCTTGCATGAATTGTTAATTTAATTGTATTTGAAATTAAGAATACAGCTAGAAGCACTAATGCTGCCATGAAGAATATCATTACACTACTTAACT
>JAVWHL010000032.1:0-12008 GCA_036640095.1 Erysipelotrichales bacterium
GGATTGAACCTACGACCGATCGGTTAACAGCCGATTGCTCTACCGCTGAGCTACTCAGGCATCTACTGCCATTTAATATTAACATACTAAGCCAGTAATTGCAACTACTTAATATTATTTAATAGCTCTTTTTTCTATTTTAAATGTTTTAACTAAGAAAACAACAATAGCACTCACTAGCAACATTTTCACTAGATTAAAAGGCAAATATAAAGTGATAGTGGAAAAGAAATATTCAGCTGAATTATTCAATTCACTAAATGGTTTACCCATGTATAGTGGTACTACAACTATATAATTAAAGAATGTCATTGTGCATGCAAAGATAACACTAGTTAAAAGCATACTTGGTATAAGTTTCATTCTCTGATATAAAAAATGAGAACAAGTCGCTATAAAAGATGATGAGAGTAATAAAACTGTTACTCCAACAATTTCACTACCATTTGCTCCAAACACCATAAATAAGAATGCCTTTATAAATGAAATACATAACCCGTATTTTAGCCCGAGTGTAATTGTTACAAAAATTGTGATAACTTCTGAAATATCTAAACGTAGAAATGCTACTAAATATGGTATTTCAAACATATTCAAGATAAAGGCAAGACATGCCATTATCGAAGTAAATACCATTTTATGTGTTGTTGATTTTGAGATAGAATCTAATAAATTCATATATGATTGTCCTTTCAAATAAAAAAATCGTGAACTCTTCACGATGAAAAAAGACTGCTTCTTTCATCCAGACTTTAACTGTTGGCCAAGGAATCTAACCTTGTCTGCTTGCGCTCGCGGGCTTTACCGCCAGTAAGGAATCGCACCTAACCCCGAAGATTATATATATTATAGCACTTGTCAATATCTATGTACAATTTTAGCATGTGAAAGAATTAACAAGCAAAAAAGACTAGTAAACTAGTCTTTTCTATAAGTATTCTTTTAATGCATCAACTTTGTCTAATCTTTCCCATGGTAAATTCAGATCATCACGACCCATATGACCATATGCAGCTACTGCTGAGAATATTGGTTTATTAAGTTCTAAATCTCTAATAATTCCTCCTGGTGTTAAATCAAAGTTTTCAATAATTGCTTTTTGAAGTATCTCATGACTAACACGTTCTGTATTAAATGTTTCAATTAAGATTGAAGTTGGTTCAACAACACCAATAGCATAAGATAATTGAATTTCACATTTATCACATAAACCTGCAGCTACAACATTTTTTGCTACCCAACGCGCTGCATATGCAGCTGAGCGATCTACTTTAGTTGCATCTTTTCCTGAGAATGCTCCTCCACCATGGCGTGAGTAACCACCATATGTATCTACTATGATTTTTCTTCCTGTAAGTCCACTATCTCCATGAGGTCCACCTGTTACAAAGCGTCCTGTAGGATTAATTAATAAACGATAATTTTGGTCTTCAAAACCAAATGAAGCTAGTACTTTATCAATAATGTTCTCTTTAATATAAGCAACAAATTCCTCGTGATTGTAGTCTGGATCATGTTGCACTGACATTAGAACAGTATTAATTTTCGGATTATTATAATCAGTATAATCAATTGTTACTTGTGATTTCATATCTGGGCGTGCCCACTTGAAATCTCCTTCTTTTCTTTGTTTTGTTGCTTCACGAACAAGTTTATGTGCAATAACAATTGCATATGGCATATAACCCTTAGTTTCATTACAAGCAAAACCAAACATAATTCCTTGGTCCCCTGCTCCGATTTGTTTAGCTTGATTAGTAGTTTCATCAACACCTAAAGCAATATCTTGTGATTGTGTGTGTAATAAGATATCTACTTTACATGTATCGCAATCGATACCAACTTCATCGCTAGTATAACCAATGTCTCTTAATTTATCTCTTACGATTTTTTCAAAGTCAACTTTGGCATTAGTTCTAAGCTCACCACCAACAATAACTTGTTGTGTTGTTGCAAAACATTCACATGCTACTCTTGAATTAGGATCTTGAGCTAAACATGCATCTAAAATGGCATCACTAATTTGGTCACAAACTTTATCGGGATGACCTTCAGAAACAGATTCTGAAGTAAATAATTTTAAATTTTCCATTTTGTCTTCCTCCTATGTAATTAAATATTGGATACCTTCAAATCAACATTATTATTATATCACATTGTAGTGATTGTTCAAACTGATGTTTACAAAATGTTTATTAGCTATAATACTTATAATTTACATAAACAAAAGCATTACTTTATGATAGAATACTTTTCATAAGGAGATGTTATAAATGATCAATCCAAAAAATAAAGTAGCATCATTTTTTTTAACAATTGTTTTAGCAGCAATATCGTGGATTATTATAATTACACATTCTATTGTTAAAATATCTACTGCTTTTAAATTTGGTATTTCAGATATAGATTTACTAGGCTTTTTATTTGTCACAATATTATTATCCATTTATGTTTTAGTAATAGCATTTAAAATCAGAGGGGTAGCCTACTTCCCAATCATTTTATTACTATTCCATATTTCATCATTAAATGGGGCTGCACTTTCAATCTTTTTTGTAATCGCAGATATTGTCTTACTAGTTTTATTAAATACTGGTACAATTAAACAGACTGAGGATGACTCTACTACTTTCTATACTAGTTTCGGTCCAGGTGGCTTTAGTAGTGGTCAATCTCGTAGTTCATCTAGTAATCAATCAAATTCATCAAATACTTCTAGTAGCCGTGCTAAACGTGTAGATAGTGATGATATCTTTGATGCTGAATATAATACTAAAGAATAAAGGGAGATATTATGAAATTAGAAAGTTTTTTTAAAGAAGAATTAACAATTGTAGAATATTATGGTGCAAAGAAGCCTAAATATCACAAAGAAGATCAACAGTATTTTTTTGATACTGATTCAATAGTCGCTTTAAGCGCTCTAGATGAGAGTGATAGCTTAAAAGGCTTTTTTAATGTAATAAGTGAAAAGCTTATTGATATGTTTACCAACTTAACAATAAAAGATTATGGAAATGATGATATGTATTTAGGTTATATCTATTTAGATGAAACAACATCATTAAATCATCAAGAAAAATTAAATGAGCAAATTGCATCAATAAGTTTAATAGAAGCTGAGAGTGTTACCTTTAATTATGTAATTGTTAAAGCTATTAATGAAAGTGGTGAGGAATTATTAATTTGGTTAAAATTAAAATCACCTCTTAAAATAGAAAATAATACATTCTTAAATAATCCGGATAACTATGAAATTAAATTTACTAAAGATGGTATTAAAGTAGATAATTATCCTAACTTTTATATAGATACTAATTTAATAGCATTTGTATTATATGAAAATGATTTCTATGTTTTAGATAAAGATTTATATCAAAAGTATTTCAATTTAGAATCTTATTACTTAAAACAAGCTTCTCAAATGGTTTATGCTAATGATAATATTATTAGTGATGGTGAGCTTCTTACTAAGGGGAATGCTAAGATGATATGTGAACACTTTGAAAAAGTTGAGGAAATGTTAGAACAACTAGAAAGACACGAGATGAGTAGTGAGATTGTAATTAAGGTTATAGATCAGCTTAAGCTTGGTATTCAATATCGTAGTGAAGAAGATAAATTCATCTTAAGAAAACCACAAGATTTAGTTGATTTAGTTTTATTAAGTAGTGGTTGTTTAGGGATTAATAGTATTACAAATGAGCCTTTTAAAGTAAAAAAACCAGATTATTTAGTCCAAGACTAATAACATATATTGCAAGAAAAGGCAAATTACTGTATAATAAATCCTTGGAAGAAAAAAGGTGGAAAAATGAAAAAAATAATTAATATTGCAGTTATTGCGCATGTTGATGCAGGAAAATCAACACTAGTAGATGCATTCTTATCACAATCGAACACAATGGAAGCTAGTAATCGTGTTATGGATAATAATGATCTAGAAAAAGAAAGAGGTATTACAATTTATTCAAAAAATTGTAGTATTGATTATAAAGACTATAAAATTAACATTGTAGATACACCAGGACATGCTGATTTCAGTAGTGAAGTTGAGCGTATTATTAAAACAGTAGATACTGTTATCTTACTTGTTGATAGTGCTGAAGGTGTTATGCCTCAAACAAGATTTGTTTTATCTAAATCACTTCAATTTGGTATTAATCCAATTTTATTAATCAATAAAATTGATAAACCAGATCGTCGTGTTACTGAAGTAATCGATGAAGTATTAGAATTATTCATGGATTTAGATGCTAATGATCAACAACTTGAATTCCCTGTATTATACGGAATTGCTAAACAAGGAATCGTTAAAAGTAGTATGGAAGATGAAAGTAGTGATCTTACACCATTATTTGAAAAGATTATTGAACATGTTGAAATTAATGAAGAAGTCATTAATGAACCAACACAACTTCAAATTTCTTCATTAGGTTATGATGAATATATTGGTCGTTTAGGTATTGGTCGTGTCTTTAAAGGTAAAATTAAAGCAAATCAAAATGTTCTAATCTATAATGAATTTGGTGAATATCAAAAAGCTAAAATCAATAAGCTATTTGTTTATAAAGGATTAGAAAGAGTAGAAGTTGAAGAAGCAGTTGCTAATGATATCGTAGTTATCTCTGGTATCAGTGATATTACTATTGGTGAAACAATCTGTGATGTAGATAATCCAGATCCATTACCATTAATTGAAATTGAAAAACCAACAATGGCAATGAATTTCTTAGTTAATAAATCTCCTTTTGTAGGTCAAGAGGGTAAATTCTTAACAACAAGAAATATTAAAGATAGATTAGATCGTGAATTAGAAGTAAATGTTGGTCTAAATGTTGAACCTTTAGAATCAGCAGCTGATGGATTTAAAGTAAGTGGTCGTGGAGAACTTCATTTATCTATTTTATTAGAAAATATGAGACGTGAAGGTTTTGAAATCGCTGTAAGTAAACCTGAAGTTATTTTTAAAGAAGAAGATGGTAAAACATTTGAACCAGTAGAACTAGTTCAAATTGATATTCCAGAAGATTATTCTGGTACAGTAATTAATTCATTAAATCTTAGAAAAGGTGAAATGATTAATATGCAACCTAAAAACAATCAACTACGTATTGAATATTTAGTTCCAACTCGTGGTCTTGTAGGTTATAATTCTCAATTTATAAATGAAACTCATGGTGAGGGTACAATGGTTAAGACATTTAACTCTTATCAAGAATACAAAGGTAAATTAGAAGGACGTAAAAATGGGGTTCTTGTTTCAGGTGTTAATGGACAAGCAATGGGATACTCTTTAATGAACTTATCTGAACGTGGACAAATGTTTATTACTCCAGGTACTGAGGTATACGAAGGTATGGTAATTGGTGTTAATGCAAAAGATAATGATTTAGTAGTAAATCCTATTAAAAATAAAAAGCTTACAAATGTACGTGCTAGTGGTAGTGATGATGCTATTAAGTTAAGTCCTCCTATTATTATGACATTAGAAGATGCTTTAGCATTCATTGATGATGATGAATTAGTGGAAATCACACCAGAAAGCATTAGAATTAGAAAAAAATTCTTAAAAGAAAATGAGCGTAAAAGAGCACGTAAAGAAGCTTAATAAATAAAGGGTGATATATATGGATAAGGATAACTTATCTAAGACAACTGCATTAGACTTAGATAAAATAAGAAATGAGCAGTTAAGAAAAAGTGCACTTCATCAAAATGATCCTGAATTATTTCAAAAAGAAATTGATGATAAGTTAAAGAAAAGAGAAGAAGCAAAAAAAGCCATCCTTAAAAAGATTAACGATGGAACTATTAATACTGAAATAAAATCTACTACTAAGGTAACTCTAGATAGTAAACCGAGTATTAAAGTTATAAAAAATGATTTTGCTCCAGCTCCAGAAAATCAAATCAAAGAAACTAGAGATAAGCTTTCTTATACATTACAAATGGATACAATCACAAAGAATCAAGTATCTTCTTATCGTAATCAAAAGAATGCTAAACAAGTTATTGATGTTGAAGCAAAACTTAGTGTACTAGATCCCATTATAACTATGTATTACACAATTATTTGTGTTGTACTACTTATTGTCAGTACAATATTAATTTATACATTATATTAATAGAAAAGGAAGTAAGCTATACGCCTACTTCCTTTCTTTGTTATTAAATAAGACTTACTCCATTTGAAGTACCAATGCGATCTGCACCAGCTTCTACCATACTATCAAAATCTTCTTTTGTTCTAACACCACCAGATGCTTTAACTTTTGCTTTACCATCTACTGTTTTTTTCATTAATTTAACTGCTTCTACAGTAGCTCCACCAGTAGAAAATCCAGTACTTGTTTTCACAAAATCAGCATTAGCCTGCACTGCAAGGCGACATGCTTTTTCAATTTCTTCATCACTTAATAGGCATGTTTCAATAATAACTTTAACTGTCTTACCTTTTGCTGCTTCTACAACTTGATGAATATCTTCAAATACTAATTCATAATCTTCTGCTTTTAAAGCTCCAATATTAATTACTGTATCAACTTCATCAGCGCCATTAGCAATTGCATCTTTAGCTTCAAAAACTTTAGTAGCAACTGTATTTGCACCTAATGGGAACCCAATTACTGTACATACCATTACATCGCTTCCTGCAAGCTTTTTAGCGCAGTGGCTAACCCAAGTAGGATTAACACACACTGATGCAAAATCATGCTCTAATGCCTCACTACAAAGTTTGTTTATCATATCTTTAGTTGCTTCTGGCTTTAATAAAGTATGATCAATATATTTATTCTTTTCCATATCTATTTATTCCTTTCTTTTAACAATCTTCGACTTAAATCAATATCGCCTTCATATGGGATAGGTTCATTACCAACTACATTATATTTATCATTAGCTTTACCTAAGATTAAGATTACATCTCCACTTTGTGCCATATCAATTGCATCTATAATTGCTTGTTCTCTTTTTTCAATTATCTCATACGACTTATTTTTAATACCACTAGCTATACTTCTAGCAACACTCTCAACACTTTCAGTTCGATTATCCTCTTGTGTTAACAAAATACAATCACTATATTTTTCAGCTAATTCACCAAGAATTGGTCTTTTTTCTCTATCACGATCGCCACCAGCAGATCCAAAGACACTAATCACCCTATTACTTACAATAGTCTGAGCATACTCAAATACTTTCTCAAAACCATCTGGTGTATGCGCATAATCAACAATTACTTTAAAATCCTGTCCCTCATCAATATCCTCCATACGACCTTGTGGATAAGTTAGTTTATCCAATAGAGGAATAATATCATTCATATCATATCCCTCCAAATATAAAACACTAAGACATGCCATTAAATTGTATACATTAAACATAGCAACTAGATTAGTTTCAACATTATATTCCTTATTATCAACTACTAAAGTAAAACTAGTCTTATTAGGCTCAATAACAATATCTTTAGCATTCATATCTGCCTTTTGATTAACCCCATAACTAAATACCTTAGCATCAGTCTTTTTAGCATAATCATCATACGTTATATCATCAATATTTAAGATTGCATGCGCCTCACTACTTAAATTTTCAAATAATATTCCTTTTGCTAGAGCATACTCTTCCATTGAACCATGGAAGTTAACATGTTCAAATGTAAGATTAGTCATAATTCCATATTTCATATCAATACATGCAGCACGATGCTGTACTAAAGCATGAGAAGATACTTCTAAAGCACAATACTTAACTTTATCTTCAACCATTTCAGCTAGATAATAATTAAGTTCAATTGGTTTTGGTGTTGTATATAAATTATGATATTCTTTATTATTAAATTCAATTGCAATAGTACCAATATACCCACAAGAACTAAGTTTATTTAAAATATCATATAATAACCACGCTGTTGTTGTCTTACCATTTGTCCCAGTAATACCAATCATATTTAAAGTATCCCCTGGATTATTATAAAACTTAGTTGCAATACTAGCCATACTTAATAGAACATCGTCTACTTTATGATAGATAATTCCATCTATTTTGTTTTCAATATCATCAGAGTGAACAATCGCTTTAGCACCTTGCTTAACAACTTGTTCTATAGCTTGATGCCCATCAAAATTAGCACCTTTTAAACAAAAGAACATTGTATTCTCTTTAATATCACGATTATCTTCACTTAAATAATCTATTTCAATTTGAGAATCAACATTTATTAACTTATTTATTTTCATTTATTCAACAACCTCTCCTAAAGGATAAAATAGGTTATCAATTAATTTAACTTTAACAATTGAACCTAATTCATACTTAGATTTAAAATACACTTTAATATAATTACCAGTATGCCCATAAGATAAATCATCATCTTTACTATAACCTTCAACAATTACTTCTAGCTCTTCTCCAAGATAAGAATTAATATATTTTCTAGAATTCTTACTTGCTAGTTTCATTATACTTTCAACACGCTCTTTTTTTATGTTTTCAGGTACCTGATTAGCCATTGTTGCAGCTGGTGTACCTTTTCTTTGAGAGTATGGAAAAACATGTATTTCAAAAAAGTTACACTCATCAACAAAACGATATGTTTCATTAAATAACTCTTCATCTTCTCCTGGAAAACCAACTATTAGGTCTGTTGTTAAAGCTATTCCTGGTAATTCATCTCTAATATATTTTATCTTATCCAAGTATTCTTGTTGTGTATAATTTCGTTTCATAGCACTCAATATTTTTTGAGAACCTGCTTGTAATGGAATATGCAAATGCTTAACAAGAACATCATTTTCTTTGAATAATTGAATTGTTCTTTGACTTATTTGGTTTATTTCAATTGAAGATATTCTAAGTCTTTTTAGACCCTTAACATCTTTTAAGATATCTTCTAAAAGATCATCAAAATCATAATCATCTAAATCTGCTCCATAGCCACCTGTATGAATACCAGTTAGAATTAATTCATGATAACCATCACTAACTAATTTTTTTGCTTCATCAATAATACTATCTTTAGCTCGAGAACGCATTAAACCTCTTGCATATGGAATAATACAGTAAGTACAAAACTTATCACAGCCTTCTTGTATCTTAAGATATGCTCTTTGATTAGTGGTATGTGTTTTAAGAGAGAAATCTTCAAATTCATTTGTCTCAAAGATATTATCTACTAAATTAAGTTGCTTTGCTTTATCATGTTTTTCAACTAATTCAACCATTTTATGACGATATTGCGTACCAAGAACGATATCAACACCATCAATTGCTAGAACCTCATCAGGACTAACCTGTGCATAACAACCAAAGACTACTATAATAGCATCTTCATTTCTTCTTATTGCTTGACGTATCATCTTTCTAGATTTACTATCACCTGTATTAGTAACTGTACATGTATTTATAATATATACATCTGCTTTTTCTTTGAAATCTACTTCACTATAATCATGTGTTTCAAACATACGTGCTATTGCATTACTTTCATAACTATTAACTTTACATCCTAAACTATGCATTGCAAATGTTTTCATCTACTTCACCCTATTCTATATAATTAGAAACAATGCTAACTAAACTAATAGCTGCAGTCTCTGTTCTTAATATTCTTTTTCCAAGACTTATCAAATTAAACTTTTTATCAATTAATAAATCTATCTCTCTATTAGAAATGCCACCTTCAGGACCAATAACTAATAAACAAGATTTACTAGCTAAATCTAAATCACTAAGTCTTTTTGTATAGTCTGCTTTTTCATATGCTACTATATTCACATCTTCTTTAAACCTATCTAATTGATCTATTTTAATTGGCTCTTCTATTTCCATTAATTTATTACGACGTGATTGTTCACAAGCTTCTTTAACTATCTTATTCCAACGAACCATCTTTTTATCAAGCTTCTTACTATCTATTTTAGCTACACTATAATCATTATTAATCGGAATAAACTTACTTACACCTAGTTCTGCTGCTTTTTGTAGGACAAATTCAAATTTATCTGCACTAACTAAACTATATGCTAAGACTAGATTGGTACTAAGTTCATTGTTTTCATCAATTTCATCTAATATAGTACCCTCTTCTTTATTAGAACCTAGTTCCACTAAAAACTTCTTTCCTAATTGATAGTCTACACATACTATTTGATCATTAACTTTAGCACGCATAACATTATAAATATGATGAGTTTCATCTTTATTAAAAGACACAATCCCATCATTAAATCTTTCATTTTCAATCATATAATACTGCATTTTATCACCTCTTATATTATATCATATTTTATCATCTTTTTTTGTTGCTTAAACAAATAAAAAAACAAGATTTCTCTTGTCTATTTATTGTGCACTTTCATATAATCCAGAGTGCATAAAACCTAATTCACCATTTTCATAAGTAATGATATATTTACTACCACCTTGTTCAACTGTTTGTCTTTTTCCTTGTATTGCTAGGTCAATTTTCTTTTTATCTTTTGGAAAGATTGTATATAAACTCTTTTTACCAATCGCAAGACATTGATCTTTAGTTTTACTTTTAGCACCTTGATCTTTATTAGGATCAATTGCATACATTGATAAAGAACCCCTTGTTTTAGTATCTAGAACTTTATATAAACATCCACTTTTACCAACATAACCAATTCTAAAAAACTTAGTACCATTTACCTTTTGTTTTTTACTTGTAATATCTTCAATATTATCATTTAATGATTTTTCAATTAAATCACTATCTATATATTTACCTGCCATAGATGCATCTTTACATCCTACCAATAATAACATTATTACTAATACACCAAACGCTCTTTTTTTCATCTTTCTTCTCCCATTACTTTTGAATCGTTTTTTTCTCCCATAAGTCATCGCTTATTGTTTTACCATGTCCTGCTGTAAATAGAGAAGGAGCACCCCCAGTATGTAACAACATGACATTTTTATTTTTATCTATTAGTTCATTACTAACTAAATCAATCATACCATATACAACCTTGCCAGTATATACTGGATCACTTATTATTGCCTCTTTTTGTGCTAGTAAATACATAGCTTCTCTTATCTCTTCATTACTCTTACCATATGAAGGTCCTGCATACTTATTATTAGTTAAGCCTCCTCTAATATCTAATTGGGATGCATCACATCTAATATCAATTTCAAGCATACTAGCTAGCTCATTAATTAGATTAGCGCAATCAACTAATGAAAATGGAGTAGGAAATACTGGAATACCTATAATTTCAAATGGAGCATTAAAGTACTTTGCACCAAGCCATAGTCCAGCAAATGTTCCAGTTGAGCCATATCCACTAATTAGATAATCTATATTTATATCCTCTTCGTTTGTTTGATTAATTATTTCTTCTATACATTTAAAATAACCATATGCTCCAATAGCACTAGAACCACCCATTACAACTTCAAATACTTTTTCTCCTTGAGCTTCTAATTGTGCAATATATTCTTTAACATTCTTTTCTTTATCTTTTTCTATATATAAGATATCTGCCCCCATCATACAATCCAAAATAAGATTACCCTCAGCTTCTTTACCTTTAATACCTTCGATAACTAAAGTAGCATCTAAGTTAAATTTAGCGGCAGCAGCAATAGTTAGTCTTCCATGATTAGTTTGAGCTGCGCCATACGTCAATAATCTAGTATAACCATTATCTAATGCATACTTAACTATATAATCTAGTTTTCTTGTTTTATTACCACCTAAAGCAAGTCCAGTCATATCATCTCTTTTTATATAAATATCACCTTTATCTAAATACTTAGTTAAATTTTCTAATTTCTCTATTGGCGTATTAATATATCCAACTTCTACTCTTTGAAATTCTTTCATAATAGGCCTCCTTTTTTAAGTATTATATCATATGGTTATAAAAAGAAAAGACAACAATTGTTGTCTTATTTCGGCTCTATAATATTTGGAGGGGAATAACTAAAAAGTTATTTCTCTCCATTTTTATGTTTGTATAGAAAAAGGC
>JAVWHL010000033.1:0-11827 GCA_036640095.1 Erysipelotrichales bacterium
AACATAATGAATTAACACCAATTAGCTTTAGAGCAGAAGATCGTCTAGTTATTTGTAATAGAGGACAAGAAGATAATTATTCTTATATTTATGAAGATGATTATGGAACATATATTTATTCTAAACATAATGTATATGCATTACGTTTTATGCGTGAGCTGATAGAAAATAATGTAGAATATTTATATTTAAATAATATCTTCTGTGATGAAGATGAATATTATAGAGTTGTATTACTACACCAAAAATTCTTGAATGATACAACATATGAACTAAATAAAGCTATTAATGATTTAAATCATATTACATCTAATTTAAGTGAATCATTCTTAGATACACATACTATTTTTACAATAGAAGATGCAAAGATTATTGAAGGAGAGAAGTCAAATGTCTAAACCAGAACTTTTAGCACCTGCCGGTGATTTAGAAAAACTAAAAATTGCGGTTATGTATGGTGCAGATGCTGTATACCTTGGTGGTAAAAGCTTTTCTCTTCGCTCAAGTGCCTCTAACTTTACATTAGATGATATTGAAGAAGGAGTTAACTTTGCTAATGAGTATAATGCAAAGATATATGTAGTTGTTAATATTATCTTTCATAATGATGATGTTGAAGGATTAAAAGAATATTTAATTAAACTAGAAGAGATTGGTGTAACAGGTATTATTTGTGCTGATTTTATAGTTATTGATTATATTAAGAAATATGCACCAAAATTAGAAATACATGTTTCAACACAACAATCAATTACAAATAGTGTTGCTGTTGATTTCTATAAAAATCTTGGCGCAGATCGCGTTGTCTTGGCAAGAGAAGTTAGTAAAGAAGAACTAGAAGATATTAGTTTAAACAGTGATATTGAATTAGAATACTTTATTCATGGAGCAATGTGCGTTGCCTATTCAGGAAGATGTATGCTTTCAAATTACTATTCAAGAAGAGATAGTAACCGTGGTGGATGCTCTCAATCTTGTCGTTGGGAATATGAACTTTATCAAGAAAACAATGATGAACTAACATTACTAAGTCCTAAAGATTCATTATTTACAATGTCTAGTAAAGACTTATGTTTAGCTCATTCAATTCCAGATTTAATTGAAATGGGTGTTAGCTCATTAAAAATAGAAGGAAGAATGAAATCTATTTATTACTTAGCAACTATCGTTTCAACATATCGTGCTATTATTGATGATTACTTAGAAAACCCAGCTTCATTTGCATATGATGATAAATATACATCATATTTAGCAAAAGCAGCTAATAGATTAGTTAGTTCAGGATTTTATGATGAAGCAATGGATCATAATAAACAATTATACAATGCTCGCAATGAACATCCTACAAAAGAATTCATAGGATATGTAAAAGGGTATGATAAAGATAAACACTATATTGAATTAGAACAAAGAAATTATTTTGCAATAGGTGATGAAGTCGAATTGTTTTCACCTAATAAAGATGAATATAGATTTAAGGTTGAAAAGATATTTGATGAAGATTATAATGAACTAGATGTTGCAAGACATCCACAACAAAAAATCTTTATTCCGTTTGATCATGAAATACAAGAACATAGTATGCTAAGAAAGGTGATAGAATAATGAAAAAATCTTTACTTATTGGAATTGCTGGTGGAAGTGCTAGTGGAAAAACAAGTGTTGCTAAAAAAGTATGTGATTACTTTAAAGTCAATAATTCTGTTTACATCTTAAAACAAGATGATTATTATAAAGATCAATCTCATCTTAGTATGGACCAAAGAATTAAAACAAACTATGATCATCCAATGGCTTTTGATACAGAATTAATGGTCGATCAAATTACAGATTTAGTAAATGGAAAAACAATTAGTAAACCAACATATGATTATACTATTCATACTAGATCAGAAGTAGTTGAAGAAATAGTTCCAGCAGAAGTAATTATTATTGAAGGATTATTCGCCTTAGAAAATGCTGCAATAAGAGATATGTGCGATTTAAAAATATTTGTTGATACAGATTCAGATATAAGATTAATTAGAAGAATGATGCGTGATATTAATGAGAGAGGTAGAAGTTTGGAATCTATCGTTACTCAATATCAAGAATCAGTAAGAGATATGCAT
Source organism: Erysipelotrichales bacterium (assembly GCA_036640095.1). Classification (GTDB taxonomy): domain Bacteria; phylum Bacillota_I; class Bacilli_A; order JAJDGJ01; family JAJDGJ01; genus JAVWHL01. The sequence continues at coordinate 2,112 of JAVWHL010000033.1, forward strand.
ATACAATTTGTTGAACCAACAAAACGATTTGCTGATATCATTATCCCAGAAGGTGGTAATAATGAAGTAGCAATCGATTTAATTATTACAAAGATTTCTAGTATTTTAGACTAGTTTTTGTTATAATGTTATAGATATGAAACAGAGGTGTTAAAATGGAAGGAAGAATCTTACTTACTAAAGAAGGTGTAACTAAGTTAGAAGCAGAAAGAGAAGAGCTTTTAAATGTAGTTAGACCACAAGTTATTGAAGAATTACAAGCAGCTCGTGCTCAAGGAGATTTATCTGAGAATGCTGATTATGATGCTGCTAGAGATAAACAAGCTACAGTTGAAGAGAGAATTAAAGAATTAGGATACATGTTAGATCACTATACTTTAATTGATGAGAAAAAAGGTGGCGTAAAAAAAGTATCACTAGGTGCTACTGTTACAATTTTAGATATGGAAGATGACTTAGAAAAAGCATACACAATTGTTGGTTCTATTGAATCAGATCCAGATTTAAATAAAATTTCAAATGAAGCTCCTTTAGCTAAAGCTATTGAAGGTAAAAAAGTTGGAGATATCGCAACTATCTCAACTAATGAAAATACTTACAAAATTCAAATTCTTAAAATCGAAAGAAAATAGGAATTAAATACTAATTATTAAATTAATATTAACTTACAAAAGTTAATATTTTTTTTATGAGGTGATATTTATTAAAATCTTTCTGATTATAATTTTATTAGTCAGTTGTCAAGATAATGATACTTTAAAACAAATTACTTTTAATAAAGAAGTTAAACTCAAGTTTAGAATAGAAGGTGCTATTAATAAGCCTGGAACATATTTAATAGATAAAGGTAAATATATAAATGATTTTATTTTAAGTAATGGAGGATATAAAAAAGGTGCTATCAAACCAGATAATATTAAAATTAGAAACAATCTCCAAATATTTATTAATACAAATAAAATTAGAAATAAAATTAATATTAATAATGCATCAACTTCCGATTTAACTAAAATAAAAGGAATAGGAAAAAAAACAGCACACAAAATACTTGAATATCGAAGTAAGCATGGTGCATTTAAATCTATAACAGATATTATGAAAGTTAAGGGTATTAAAGAAAAACTTTTTAATAAGATATATGAGTATCTCATTATATGAGAACATTTTTATTTCATTGTGCTTTAATCTCATGCATTAATTTAATATCATTATATTATAATACATATTATCCTTTAATTCTTTCACTAATCCTTTTAATAAAAGTGCTAAGTCTATCTTTTAAAGATGGACTTTTGATTATCATTATCAATATAGTTTTAGTCCTATTATTTCAGTATAAATCTATACCACCTCAAATAATAAATAAACAATTTATAGTAAGTAAAGTACAAAAGAAATCTTATATTATTTCAAATCAACAAGGAAATGCAATTTTATATACAGATTCAAAACTAACTAAAGGCGATAAAGTAAAGATAGATAAACCAATAAAAGAAGTAAACTCTATTGAGAACTTAAACCTTTTTAATTATAAAGATTATTTAAAAACAAAGAATATATTTTATGAAGTTAAGCAAAAACAAGTTAAAATAATTTATAAACAAAAAGATAATACTAAAACTAATAAAATAAATTCATATTATCAATACTTATTTTTTCAAGATAGTTTAGAAATTGATGATTCAATTAAAGAAGCATTATCACAACTAGCAATCATTCATTTAGTAGTAGTATCTGGATTTCATTTTAATATATTCTATAAAATTTTAAATGTTCTATTAATACTAATTAAGCCAATCCTAGTAAAGAAAATAATATCTTTACTATTACTTTTCATTTATTTATACTTACTAGATTTTAATCCTCCAGCATTGCGAGCTTTTATCTTATTAATACTTAGAAATAATAAATATACTTCTCAAATCGATAATCATAATCAAATTGGACTAAGTATACTTATTACTTTGTTTTTAAATCCTCTAAATGTAATTAGTGGCTCGTTTCAACTTACATATATTGTTTCACTAATAATAATTAATATTCCAAGGGAATTAAAAAGTAATACATTACTATTCAATCTTATTATATCAATAGGAACCATTCCACTAATAAGTAACATGAACTATCAAATTAGTATCTTTAGTTTTATCCTTTCAACAATCTTTACGCCAATCATTATTATATTTTATTTACTTATTTTTCTTGCGAATAATCTAATGATTTTAAATAATATAACTTTTTCTATAATAGAACAATTTGAAACCCTCATTTATGAATTGAATTCTTATAATATTACAATAAATACAGGATATATTAATTTTATTACAATATTAATTTTCTATCTTATCTTCTTCGTCTTCTTAATTAAATATAATAAACATTTCAAGTATGTAATAATCCCCGTAATCTGTATCCTTCTATATTCTTATCTGCCTACTTTTAGTGGTATTATAACCTATCTTAATGTAGGACAAGGTGATTGTATCATAATTAAACCACCAATGAGTAAATCTGCTTTAATGATTGATGTAGCTCAATCATACAAACAACAGAATGTCAAAAAGATAATCATTCCATATCTTAAGTCTTTGAAAATTAATAATATAGAAAAACTAATTATCACACACGATGATAAAGACCATAGTGGAGGTAAGCAAGATCTTATTGATAACTTTAAAGTTGAACAAGTAATAGAAAAGAAACAAAAGTACATTAAATTTAATAAATACTTATTTGTTGATTTACTAGCAAATTCAAAGTTTAAAGATAAGAATAAAAACTCTATTACACTATATACTAGAATTAATGGTCTTAATTTTTTATTTACAGGAGACATTGATATAGAAGCAGAGAATGAGTTTAATAGATATGTTACCAATTTACCAGTAGATGTCTTAAAAGTAGCACATCATGGCTCTAAAACAAGTAGTAGTGAATCATTTTTGTTTTTAACTAATCCTAAAGTTGCGATTGCACAAGTTAAAAAAGATAATCACTATAACCACCCACATAATATGGTAGTTAAAAGATTTAAGGATCATAATATTGATTTTTATACAACAGCAAATAATGGTACAGTTCAAATACGATATGGACTAGGTTATAACTATATAAAAAAATATCGCTAATTATAACTGATAAGTGTTTTTATAAGATTGTTTATTAGTATACTGATATAATTAACAAGACGTATTTATAGATATAATTTGAATACTCTTAGTTTACTATAAGTAATATATTATATTTATAATAAAAATTGTAGATAAATAGTGATTTGTAATGAAATAGTAAATAATCAATGTTATAATAAATTTATACATCATTAGTAAAGATAGTTTATAACTCTTGATGTAATTTGAATGGATGGTGAAATAAGTGATTTATACAATTCAAGCAAGTGATGATGCACTAGCAAAAGAACATCTAAAAAAAATATATTCTTTAAATAATATCAGCGATGATGTTATGAATAATGCAGAGTTTGATTGTCAAACTACAGACATTGATCAAATCTTAGATTATTGCTTTACAACTCCTTTCTTCTCTGATTATAAAGTTGCGATATTAAAAAACCCAGCTTTTATGTCAACTGAAGGGTCTAAAGTAGATTTTGAAGATTTTGTTGAGAAATTAATGCATTATATTGAGAATGAGAATGAATCAACAATCTTAATTATATATGCTCTATATGAAAAATTAGATGAACGTAAAAAAATAGTTAAGTTCTTAAAAGATAAAACTAAATTTAAAAAGATTGAAGCACCAAGTAGTGTTAAAGTTAATGAAATAATTAAAAGAAAGCTTAGTAAAGATAACGTTACAATTGATAATGATGCACTTAATTTATTGGTTGAACGAGTTGGAATTAATTTTATAGAGCTTAATTCAGAAGTTGAAAAACTTGTTATGTATAAACATCAAGGAAATATCAATAAACAAGATATTGAAGATTTCGTTGTCTATAGTATGGATACATCAATATTTGATTTAAGTGATGCTATCTTATCTAAAAATGTTTCAAAATCATTTACATTATTTGATGATTTAGTTAAAGATGGAATGGAAGTAATTGCTTTAATTAGTATTCTTGCTAATCAAATACGACTTGCATTACTTAGCTCTCAATTTAAGAGATTAGGTTATGCTAATACTGATATAGCTAAAAAGCTTAAAGTACATCCATATCGAGTTAAACTAGCAACTAAATTAAAATATAATAATGATGATTTAAAAGGAATATTAGTTAAATTAGCAAATTTAGATCATAAAATTAAAATAGGAAAAGTTAATAAGCATCAGGGGATGAAGCTATTAATATTAAGTATTGAATAAAAATGGAGGTATATTATCAATGCAATCACTAAGAGAATTTTACAAAGTAGGACCAGGTCCATCCTCATCACATACAATGGGGCCACAACGTGCAGCAAAGAAATTTAAGGAGAAATATCCAGATGCATCTAAATATATAGTTACATTATATGGATCACTTTCTTTAACAGGAAAAGGACATTTAACTGATTGGATTATTCTAGAAACATTAAAAGGAACTCCAACAGAAATTAAATGGGTTGATGAAGAATTACCAAATCATCCAAATGGAATGATTTTTCAAGCATTTGATGAAAATGATAAAGAACTAGATTCTTGGACAATTTATTCAGTAGGTGGGGGTTCAATTGAAATAGAAGGTTTCGATGATGATAATGCACCTCAAGATATTTATGAACTTAATAAACTAGATGATATCTATACATATATTCAAGAAAAAAATATTTCATTAGTAGATTATGTTAAAGAAGTTGAAGGTGAAGATATTCAAGAGTTTTTAGAATTCATCGTTCAAGAAATGTTAAATAATGCTCAACGTGGATTAGATACTACTGGTATGATACCAGGTGATTTAAAATTAATAAGAGTAGCACAAAAAATTAATAAAGCAGGACTTAGTTCTGATACAAAAGAAGAAAAACATCGATTATTAGTTTCAAGTTATGCATATGCTGTTAGTGAAGAGAATGCATCAGGAGGACTGGTAGTTACTGCACCAACTTGTGGGGCATCTGGTGTAATGCCAGCTATTATGTATTACTATCATCATGATCTAGGATTCTCTATTGAAAAATTAGCACAATCACTTGCTGTTGCAGGAGTATTTGGAAATTTAATTAAACAAAATGCAAGTATTTCAGGAGCAGAAGGTGGATGTCAAGCTGAGGTTGGAACAGCATGTTCAATGGCTGCAGCAGCTGTTTCATATTTAGATGGACTTAATCTTTCTCAAATTGAATATGCAGCTGAAATCGCAATAGAGCATCATTTAGGATTGACATGTGATCCAGTATTTGGATATGTCCAAATACCATGTATTGAAAGAAATGGACAAGCGGCTTTAAGAGCACTTGATGCTGCTTTATATGCAAAGGCTCTAGGTGAGTTTAGAACTAATTCAATCTCATTTGATACAGTTGTTAATGTAATGAGAGAAACGGGTAATGATTTAAACCATATTTATCGTGAAACTGCATTAGGAGGATTAGCGATTAATTATATTAAAAATAATAAATTAGAAAAATAGTAGGAGGTTGTTGTAATGGAAAATATTGTTCTATCTACCTTTGTTAAACAAAATGTTGAAATGTATGATGTTGTTATTTCAAATGTAGAGTTTGTAACAGAAGGTTACAAAAAAGGATTACTTGAGAGTGATTTTAACTATGATGCTCTATGTGCATATTACGTTGATTTTGCAGATGAGTTAATCTTATTTGATGGATTTAAAGGGTTCTTATTTAAATCAAGAAATAATGCAAAAATAAAAAAAATCATTGTTGATGGTTTTACTAAATTAGAATTAAATGATCACCTAAAAGTATTTGAAGATTACTTAGAACTAATTAAAGAATATGATAATACTGATATCTATGAATTAGAAGGAAATGTAAATTTAGATTTTCATAATTTAAATTCGCGTTATCGTTTGTTAGATAGTAGTGAAGTAGAAGATAAGAATGGACGTTTCTTATTAGAAAATAGTAAAACAATTTTTTTAGACAAAGCAGGTCGCGAAAAATATATTGAAAAATATATTAATAATTTAGATAATAAAGAAAAAGAAATCCGTAAAGAAGCATTATTATCTAAGCAACCACAGTACATAAAAGATATTGTATTTCTATGTGAATATTTAAATGAAGATTTAGAAGAAATTAAAAAAGCATCACTTGATCGCTTTAATTATCATATTAATTTATGCTTCTATTTCACAACTAAAACTCATAAAAATTATTACTATGTTGATTTAGGCTATGAGATTGTTTTATTAAATGAGAAAGATGAAGAGATAAGAAGATTTTCTAGACAACAACATAAACTATTGAAAGGGTGAGCATAATGTTATTATTAATGAACCATAAAGATATTACAAGGGATTTTATTTTACTAGATTTATATCATGATGATATTACGTTTTATTTTTCACCTAGTACAGTATTTCTAAGTGCAATATCAGCTTCAAGTTTAATTACATTGTATTTAAACAAGAAAATAGAACTAAATGATGGTGAAATTACCATCTTAGATGATAATTCATATCAAGATTATCATCAAATGATGATGGATTATATTAAAGAAAGAAAACTATTCAATATTAAAGAACTAGCAAGTGAATTATTTGCTGATAGTGATTTTTCACTTTCTTTATATGAAAAGGTTATTGAAAATTTATCAAAAGATGGTTTGATTAAAGTAGAGAAGAAAACACAGTTTATTTTAAATAAGAATTCAATTAGTTTAGTAGATGAAGAGGCAGTTAGATCTTCATATTTAAAATTATATGAAACATTATTTAATGATGATGAATCACAAGAGTTTGTTGCTCTTGCTTTAGTAATTGATACTTTCTTTATGATAGACGATTACTTTGATGAGGATCAACACGATAAGATTAAAGAATCGCTTGTTCGTTTAAAAGATAATGAATTATATAATGATATTATTGTATTTAAAGATGTTATAGATGAGTTTTATAGCCTAATTACTCATCGAAGTACTAATTACTTTGGTATATAATATATGAAAAAAAGATTACTAACATTACTTATTCTATTATTTGTTGCAGTAGGCTGTGGAGCAAATGATAAAGAAGAAAGTAAAGAGAATACAACACAGATTAAAGAGTCATATGGTTATGATTCTTTAGAAAATTTAAAACATAATATCGTAAAATTATCTTATGAAGACTTAAAAGCAAAAGTAGATAAAAAAGAATCATTCTTTATTATGATAGGTCGTCCATCATGTCCACCATGTGTGATGTCAATTCCCTCATATAGCTCTATTTCTCAAGAAGAGGGAGTTAAAGAGGTGTATTACTTTGATTATGAATTAATCTATGAAAATCAAGATGATAAAGGTAAAATCAAAGATCCTAAACTACAAAAACAGATGGATTATTTAACACAAACATTTAATTTTGATGGTTCTACTCCTTCATATTATAAGGTTAAAGATGGTGTAAAAGTAGCAACAACTAATGATCTTGTAGATGATGAGAAGTACAAAACATGGGATGATATCTTGAAATATTTTATAAAAGAAAATAAATAGGACTTAGTTCCTATTTTTTTGTTTATTTAAAATGTATATAAATAGTTGACACACTTATTTATATCGGTTATAATTTATTCGAGGTGAAATGAGTAATGAAGTTAACAGATTTAAAGAGAGGCGAAAGTGCCATTATTACAGCAATTAATCTAGATGATAAATCAGTTGGTGAATTGATATCTTTAGGTTTCTCAATAGGGAATGAAATTGTCTTTGAAAGAAATGCACCACTAGGAGATCCGCAACAATACTTTGTTGCTGGAAACTATATTGCTTTGCGAGCTAGCGAAGCAAAGGATATAGAGGTGAGTAAATAATGAAGAAGTTTGTATTTTTAGGAAATCCAAATGTTGGTAAATCAGCATTAATTAATTCATTGAGTGATTCTAAAATTAAAGTAGGAAACTGGCCTGGTGTTACAGTAGAAAAAATCGAGGCTAAGAAAACTCATCATAATCAAGAATTAATGTTTATTGACTTACCTGGTTTATATGATTTCAATGATAAAGCAGAAGAAAAAATTACTACTGATTATTTATTAAGTGGTGATTATGATTGTATTATCAATGTAGTTGATGCTACAAATATGGAGAGAAATCTATATTTAACTTTATTAGCACGTGAACTACAAAAACCAATGATTGTATTACTTAACTTTGATGATGATGTTAGAAAAAGTGGAATGGTTATAGATGAAAAGAAATTAGAACGTTATTTACAAGTTCCTGTATTTAAAACATCAGCTCCTAAAAAAGAAGGAATTAGTGAGGTATTAGATTATCTTAGTGAAACTAATTTTGAACATGAAAAAGAATTTAATATTTATTATGAAGAGAGCATTGATAAAATAGTATTAGATATTCATCAAATTCTTATTAATAATCATGTAGAAGCTCCTGTATATGGATTAAAATTCTTAGCATTCAGATTATTTGAAAAATCAGAGAAATATATTAATACATTAGATGAAAAGACTAAAATGGAAGTTGAAGCAAAAGTTAATCAATATGTTCCAAGTGAGAGTATGTCTAACTTTTCAAATTTACAATTAAGAAGATATAATCAAATTACTAATATATTGTCTACTGTAATTGATAAAAAAGGTGCTTCAAGATATAAAGTAACAAAACAATTAGATAAGATTGTTTTAAATAAGTGGGCTGGACTACCAATATTCTTATTTTTCTCAGTATATTTTTTATCATTAGTGTTTAATGTTGCTAATCCGATTAATGATTGGGTAGGTGGCTTTATTGGCGACTTCTTAGGATATCATATTGGATCATGGATTAGTGGATGGCCACAATGGTCTCAAGATATGATTATTGATGGTATTCTAGGTGGAGTTGGAGGAGTATTAGAGTTTGCACCATTAATGTACTTTATTTATCTATTAATGGGTATCCTAGAAGAAAGTGGAATTATGTCACGTATTGCTTTCTTAATGGATCGTTTAATGAGAAGTATTGGCTTAAATGGTAAAGCATTCATTTCTTTAATTTTAGGATTTGGATGCACGGTACCTGCTATTACTTCAACTAAAACATTAAATGATGAAAAGGCTCGAAAAGCGACTACAATGATGTTACCATTTATTTCTTGTGGTGCTAGATTACCAGTTTACGCATTATTCTGTGCAGCATTCTTCTCTAAAAGTTTTGGATTAGTAGTTGCCAGTCTATATATATTTGGTATCGTAATTGCGATATTAGCTGGGTTAGTTATGAAAAAATTTGGTTTCTTCAAAAATGATGAAGATACAAGTGCATTTACAATCGAATTGCCACCATATCGTTTCCCACAACCAAAAGTATTATTTAAAAATGTTAATAATAGATTAAAAGGTTTCTTAAAACGTGTTACTACAATTATCATGGTTGTTCTATTCTTCATTTGGGCATTAAATTACTTCCCTAATGGTAGAGCAGAAGATAGTTATTTAACTAGAGGAACTGAAGTAGTACAACCAATCTTTAAACCAGCTGGATTTGGTGAATCAAAAGAAGCTGTTGCGGCAATCCCTACATCACTTGTAGCTAAAGAAGCAGTAGTTGGAACAATCCAAGGTTTAATTGGTATTGAAGAAGAGGAAGCTCCAGAAGGTGAAG
>JAVWHL010000034.1:0-11343 GCA_036640095.1 Erysipelotrichales bacterium
AACTTCATCTGGTTTAACAATAACTCTAATTTCACGTCCAGCCTGTATAGCAAAGCAACTCTCAACACCTTTAAATGAGTTTCCAATTTCTTCTAATTTTACTAAACGTTGAATATAATTTTCAACTGATTCCATTCTAGCACCAGGTCTAGATGCACTTAATGCATCAGCTGCCCCTACTAAGATTGGAATAATACCATTTGTTGGTTTATTTCCATGATGTGATTCAATTGCATTAATTACTGCATCAGGTTCATTAAACTTTTTAGCATATTTTGCTCCAAGTTCAACATGACTTCCCTCTTGTTCAAAATCAACTGCTTTACCAATATCATGTAATAGTCCTGCTCTACGAGCTAACATTTCATTTTCACCAACTTCAGCAGCTAACATTCCACTTAAAAAAGCAACTTCCATTGAATGTTTTAATGCTGATTGACCATATGATGTACGATATTTTAATTTACCTACTAAATAAACTATTTCTTTTGGTACTTTTGTAAGTCCTAATTCGAAGATAGCTTCTTCTCCAGCTTTTTTGATTGATTTATCTACATTAGATTGAGCTTTCTTAACTAACTCTTCAATTCTAGTCGGTTGAATACGACCATCTTGAATCAATGCTTCTAATGCTTGTTTAGCTATCTCTCTTCTAATTGGATCAAAACAAGATACTGTAATAGCTTCTGGTGTATCATCAATAATTAAATCTACTCCAGTTGCAGCTTCAATAGCTCTAATATTACGACCTTCACGACCGATAATACGTCCCTTCATATCTTCTGAAGGAAGAGCAACAGTTGAAATAGTTCTTTCATTTGCTTGCTCTGCACTATATCTTTGAATAGCAATTGCTACTAAATTTTTAGCAGTACCTTCTGCTTTTTCTTTAGCTTCTTCTTCAGCATCTCTTATTAAAGCACTCATCTCATTTTGGATTTGTGATTTTACTTGCGATACTAATTCTTCTTTAGCTTCACTTTTTGAATAACCAGATATATTTTCTAAAAGATCAATTTGTTCTTTTTTCTTAGATTCTAAATCTTCTTCATCTCTTTTAAGTTTAGCGTTTCTTTTCTCTAATTCTTCTTCTTTACTCATTAATAATTCTTGTCTACCTGAAACCATTAGTTCTTTTTTGTCAATATTTTGTTCTTTCTTTGACAAGTTCGATTCTAATTCTGATATTTCTTGTCTACGCACCTTTATTTCTTGTTCAGCTTTCATTTTATATTCGTAAGCTTCAGTCTTTGCTTCAAACTTTGCATCTTTTGCAATATTGATTGCTTTCTTTTTAGCATCATCAATAATATCTTCAGCCTGACTACCAGCTTTTATAATTGAAAAATGTTTTAAAATTTTAACTACAACTATACCAAGAATAAAGGCAACTATGAATACGAAGATTGTTATTATCCTTAAATCCATAAATTACCTCCTATTTAAAATACAATATAATTATAACTTATTTAGAGGTGCGAAACAAGTAAGTTTACTTTATTAAAAAGAGAAAAAGACCAAAAGTTTTTCAACTCTTAGTCTTCAAATTTTGTATTTAACTCATCTAATAATTTATTAATTCTATCTTTAGTACTAATCTTAACTCCAGATGCATATTTATGACCGCCTCCGCCAAAGTTTTGAGCGATATCATTAATTACTATTTTATTAGATCTAATTGATAAGTGATAGAAATTAGTATCTGGATTAAATGATATACCTACCCATATATCTATTCCATCAATTCCAGCTAAAGTATTAACAAATTCTTTAGCTTTTCCAAATTCAACACCATATCCTTTATAAGTTTCTTCTTCTAAAATATAGTATGCTACCTTACCATGCATTTTAAAATTATCTAAAATATATCCACTTAATCTAACTTCATTTAAGCTTCTACTATATAGTGTACCATACACCTTATCTAAATCAGCACCAGATGCTAAGAGATGACTTGCACATGCAAAGACATCACATGTAGTATTATCATGTAAGAAACGTCCAGTATCTCCTATTATTCCAGAATACAAGTATGTAGCAGCATCTTTTGAAAGATCTAATTTACACTCTTCACTAAATTTACAAATAAATTGTGAAGTTGCAGCTAACTTAGTATCTACATAATTATAGTCTCCATACTGTTCAGTAACAGGATGATGATCAATCTTTAATGCTAAACTTGCCTTTTTATATCTTTTATCATCGATTCTCATTATATTCCCAGTATCAAGAACAAAAGCTAATGATTGTTCAACTATCTTATCATCACACTCATCCATGTATGGATATAATACGCCACTAAGTGACTCCACATTTTGTCCTAATGCATATACTTTTTTATCTGGAAAATTTGTCTCAATTATCTCTTTTAATCCAAATTGAGAGCCTAGTGCATCTGGATCAGCAAATTCATGACGAAATATTGTAATTACATCATATTTTTTTATAAAATTATATATTTCTTTATACATTATATCTTCCTATCTAACTTTAAATTTTACGTATTGTTCTAAACCTTTATCATCATTTACTCTTAAAAAAGCATTCTTCTCTTTTATTTGAAAACTTGCGATTTTTACAGCTCCAATCGATTCATACTCTTTAGTATCTAAATCAACTGCAAAATACTTATCACTATATTTCATATAAGCTATATTTTCATCAATACCTATTACAGTATCAGCTTTATCTAAATAAAATAATTTTGCAAAAGTGGAAGAAACAATTAATGAATGTCCATTTGCTGAAAAAGATCCATACTCATTACTTGCAGTAGTGCTCACTTCCCCTTGGAATGAACCTACAAAATCTTTAACTTCAACTTTTAACTTTGGCTTAATATCAACTATACTCTGAGTATCTTTTATATTGTATGCTTCCAAATACATTTTCTTCTTTTCTTTTACAAGAACATAGAAAGCATCCCCTACTTTATTAATAGCACTAACACTTCTATTTTTAGGACCATTATTTTGTTCAAATATTATTTTATCGTGTGTATTATACGCTTGAATATCACGATGATTTTCAATTAAAATAACACCATCTTTATATGCAGTAGGATTTGTATATCTTATATTTGATGCATCTACTGGTTTTACATTATTCTGAATTATTCTTACTAAGCCTGAAAGTTTAAAATCATCAATAGACTCATAACTACTATATATACTATCATTAGCATAAGTTTGAACTATATTATCTGTAAAACGAGCATTTTTTATTTTCCCGATTAACGAACAATTTTGATTTTTCTCTTTATAATAACTATAAGTATTACCATTCTCTACTTGAACTATATTAAAATCTTTGTCTGCTTGAACAATACTAGAATATCCCTTTTTAGAACAAATATTTATTTCACTTTTTTTAGCAACTTCATATTTAGAATTTAATGCTTTAAGTTCTATTCTTTTACCATCTTTTTCAGGCTCAAAGATTATATTATCACTTTTTTTAATTTGTTTTTGTTGAATATTTTCTATTTCTGATTTATCCTTAACAAAAACTTCATTCTCACTATTTAAACTCATAAAAAAGAAAACTAACAAAAATAATAATGCTAGAATAATTAATCTATTTCTTAATTTCTCATTCATGTAACCACCTAACCAATCTTATAGTATTATATCAAAAATCAACTAACAATTGAAACAAAAACATAAAATTCAATTTAAATTACTTTTACAAATAAAAAAAGGCTTTTTATTCGCCTCTTTTATAGATTCTTGAATAGATATCATTATTTATTAAACTTTCTTTTAATGCAAGTTCATATCCTTCATTTTCCATATCTGTATATCCTTCAAAGACAACTTCTAGGATGTCCTTCTTAGAAAAGTAAATATACATTTGTTCATTGAATACTCCACTAGGATAAGGTATTGCACGATAATCAATATAATGATGCATTCCAATTGGTTGAACCATTCTTTGTTCAATAACAACAATTAAATCTTTATCATGTTCAATTCCTAAAGTATCTTTATCAATTTTCACAACAGATCCTAAAGGTAAATATTCACTCATATAACAATCAATAACCATTAAAATATCTTTAAACATAACTTTTGTAATAGTAAAAAATATTTTATCAAATGTAATTGTTACATATAATCCAATCTCTTCAATTTTTAAATCTTTGCTTACATAGATTAATTCTTTAGAATTAGCAAACTCATTAATATCTAATATTTCTTTAGCTCCTGCAAACTTTTCTATAAACATATCAATGTTCTTAGCATAATTTTCATTATTAATATTAACATCCTTAAGTGATGCTAAATCAAATGTACTAACTTTTTTTAAAATCAATCCTGTTAGGTAACTTACTTGTATATCATTCATATTTTTACTCCTCACAATGTGTACTCAAACCAATTATAACAAAACACAATCAATTATTCAAACCTTTTAAGACTCTAATAATGATATAATTCTATTCATCTCATTGTAAACAATCATATATGCTTCATCAACACCCATTCCAGGTTTTGCTAGAATTTGTACTGCACCACTAGCTAAGGCAACATTTGTTGTAATTCTTGAAGAAACATCTGTTTCATTACATGAACCACCAACATATCCTCCAATATTGTTTTCATTACAATATAATACAGCTTCTATTGTATTATGAATACACCCTAAGTCTGGTGTTTTAATTTGCATAATATCTCCTGCTTTTGCATCAACAAATTCTTTTATGTCTTCTAAATTATTACACCATTCATCTGCAACTATTTTTGCTTTACTATCTATATTTTTTAACTCAACAACTAAATCTTGTAATTGTTTGATTTGTTTATTCTTACTTCCTGCATCCATTGGTCCTTCAATAACTAATGGAAATGGTTTAACAAGTTCTTCTAATTCTTTAATATATTGTGCTTGTTTTTTAATATCTAAATTAAAGGCTTCTCCAATTGTTCCATATACATCTAAATGAATTGTTGGTTTATAATCAGCACTACCGATTTCCTTAATTCTATCCATTAACCAAACTAAATATTCTTTTAATTTACTACCATCTTTTCCTAATTTTGTTTCAACGTTATTGATTAAAGCATGTGGTAAAGCTTCTACATTTTTTAAAATCATCTTATCTGCTGCTAAATATCTATCATCACCAGATTGTGTAAATATTGGAACTCTTTTTATTGGAAATTGAAGTTTATATTCTTTTTGAATAAACTGAGCAATACTTAAATGATTTGCTTTAGCAAAAGCATCTAATAAAGCTAAAGAAACTCCATATTTAATACCCGTATGTAAAGGATGTCCATTATATTCTAATGTTTCTAGCTTCTTAGAACATTCTATAAATGAATTTAATTCTAAACCTTTAAGCCATGGCACAACCACTTCTTCTAATTCTTTAATATAAGTTTTAGCAATAAATAAAGGTTCTCTTCCAGATGCACCTGAATATTGAACAGCGACACAATCACCTAATGCTACTTGTTTATCACTTAAAACTAATTGAACAGATATAGATTCACCAGGAATTCTAATCATATCAAAGCCATTTGTTATAGGATCTCCTACATATCTTAATCCATCATTACTAGCACCCGCCTTTATTGCAGCTTGATCATCAAAATAAAAACCAGTTTTCCCTTCACTTAATACAACTCTTTCAATTTTCATATTATTTCTCCTTCTTTAATAAAATATCGCAACAATAATTTGCTGCTACTAAACCAAATGTACTAGGAACAAATGCTGTTGAACCTAATAATGGTAATTCTTTTCGTGTGTTGCTATATTCTTTATTATCAATTTCTGGTTTAAAAGGTATCTCATCTGAAAATACTACTGGCACTTTTTTAGTGATACCCTTCTTCTTTAATGTTGTTCTAATTACTTTTGCAATTGGATCATTATATGTTTTGCTGATATCAACAACTTCTACATTACTTGCATTCCATTTATTTGCAGCTCCCATGCTAGATACAAATGGAATTCTTTTTTCATAGCAATATTTAATTATATGTAATTTAGCACTAATTGTATCACACGCATCAATCACAAAATCAGGTTTTTCCTTATATACTTTATGTGCACTTTCTTCATCATATAGCATTTTTAAAGCAACAACATTAGCATTAGGATTAATATCTAATATTCTACTTTTAAGTACATCAACCTTGCTTTGACCTATATTAGAATGCAATGCCATTAATTGTCTATTAAGATTAGTAATATCAATTACATCCTTATCAACTATTACAAGCTTTTTAATACCAGATCTTGCTAGTGCCTCAATTGCATAAGAACCAACACCACCACAACCTATAATCGCAACACAATTATCTTGAAGAACTTCTAATTTATCTTTTAAGATTATTTCCAATCTATTAAATTGATTTTCACCCATTTATAAAATCCTCCACTAATTTAATTGCATCATTAATTGTTTTATCAAAATCATCTATATTACTTATTAACCAATTAACATCCATCTGATTATTAAACCAAGTAAGTTGTTTCTTTGCATATCTTCTTGAATTCTGCTTTATCTTATCAAGAACAATCTCTAATTCAATATCATCTTCTAAATACCCTCTAAATTCTTTATATCCAATAGCTTGGAAAGGTTGATATTCAAAAGTATTATACTTCTTATATAAAGATTCAACTTCCTCTACAAGACCTATATTCACCATCTTATCAACTCTTTTGTTAATAAGATCATATATAATTTCGCGCTCATTATTCAACCCAATAACTAAGGCATCATATTCTAAGACATGTTCTTGTTTATCTAGGTGTTCACTCTTTGCCTTACCACTTGTTTCATATATCTCAATAGCTCTTAGAACACGTTTTCTATTATTAGGATGTAAAATACTACTTGTTTTTTCATCGACATCTTTCAAATAATCAAATAACTCCTCATTAGTATATGATTCATACTTTTCATTGATATTACTTGCTCTTTGCTTTACATCATCAAATTTATAATCAAATAAGAGAGACTTAATATATAGACCACTCCCACCTACAATTATAGGTATCTTACCTTTATTATTTATCTCTTCTATTAGCTTAGATGCATCCTTTTTAAACCTTGCCACATCATAATTTTCTTCAACACACAAAAAATCAAGCAAGTGATGCTTGAATCCTGATTGTTCTTCTATACTTGGTTTAGCACTTAAAATATCAACTTCTTTAAACATTTGTATTAAATCACCATTGATAATCTCACCATCTAAATACTTAGCTAAGGCAATAGATAAACTAGTTTTACCAATACCTGTAGGGCCTACTATACATATTACTTTATCCATTATCTCAACTCCTTATATTTATTTAGTATATTATTTTCAAACCAACTCATTCTCTTATAATATTCATCATGGTTATAATCTAATACTCTACCACCATAATCACACTTACCAACTATTTCTAAAAGATAAAACTGATTCTTATATTTATTCATTAATCTCTTCATATTTAAAGTATCTTCTTTTTGAGCATACTCTCTTATTACCATATGATCTCTAATTAGTTCTCTAACTAAATCTTGATGTTTAGATTTTGTTATTAAGTGATCTTTAAAAGTTTCATATAATTCAATTGAATACAATTCATGATCACCAAGACACGCTAATTTACCATAGTCATGAAAAAATAAAGCCCAAAATAAAATCTTAAAATCTCTTTTATTATCTACCTTTAACAATTGTAAGCATTTAATTACACCAACAAGATGATTATATAAACTCTTTTCAGGATGATATTGACTTTTACTTATATAATTTTTATATCTATCCACTTCAAATAAATTATAAAATCCCTCTAGAAATAATTCTATATCGAAATTATCTGCTATTATAATTTTATTAAAATACTGAGCAACAACTAAAGATGGTTGTTCAAGTATATGAATATCCATTCTATCTTTAAGTTGCCATGTCTTATAATCAATATCAAAGTTTAATCTAAACTTTAATTCAATTAGACGAAGTAGTCTTGTTGCATCTCCTTCAAAACTATCATAGTCTACTGCTTTTAAGGTACTATTTTTTAAATCTTCAAGACCATTATAATAATCAATGATCTTATCATTTTTAAAATCATACATTAATGCATTAATACTTAAATCTCTTCTTTTAGATGCTTCTTTTAAACTTATACCATCATCAAAATATAGTTCATAATCTAAATAATTTAGCCCTACCTTTCTTTCAAGACGTGGCAGGGCTATTTCTATATTATTTAGTTTTAATGTTTTAAATTTATCATTAACTACTGGATTTTTATCATTAAATAGCTTACTTAATTGTTCAATACTTTGATTATAGACCTCTAAATCATAATCAATAGGATTTTTACCTAGAAGTATATCCCTTAGCGCACCACCAACTAAATAAACATTACCACCATTCATTTGAATAGTTTTAATAGTATCTAAAACATCTTTGTCCACTATCTTATTTAAAATTTGTAAATACCCTTCTAAATATAGTATCTACTTCTTTTAGATGATGTTTAATATCAAAGCATTCTTTAAGATCTTCTTGACTTAAATGTTCCATAACATTTTCATCTTTTTCTAATAATACTTCAAAATCAAGTTTATTTTTATATGAATTTAGTGCAATTGGTTGAATTAAATCATATGCTTGTTCACGAGATAATCCATTCGCAACCAATCTATTTAAAATCTGCCCTGAGAATACAGCCTTATTTGTGAAGTAAATATTATTTAACATTTGTACTTCATCTACCTCTAAATTATCTATTACACCTTTAAAACGTTTTAACATATAATGGAATAACGTTGTTGCATCAGGTAGTATAATTCTTTCAGAACTACTATGTGAAATATCACGTTCATGCCATAAATTAATATTTTCAAAAGAAGTAACCATATAACCTCTTAACACTCTTGAACATCCACACATATTTTCACATGATATTGGATTACGTTTATGAGGCATTGCACTACTACCTTTTTGTTTAGAAGAAAAACCTTCTCTAACTTCATTAACCTCAGTACGTTGTAAATGTCTAATTTCAGTAGCAATACGCTCAATAGTTGAACCAGCTAAAGAAAGTGCAGACATATATTCAGCATGACGATCACGTTGAATTACTTGAGTTGAAATATTTGCTGATTCAATACCTAATTGCTCACATACAAAATCTTGAACAAATGGAGGTGTATTTCCAAAAGTACCAACTGCACCAGAAACTTTTCCAATTTCAATATTTTTTCTTGCTGCTTTAAAACGAACTAAATCACGAACTAACTCTTCATACCATAATGAAGCCTTCAATCCAAATGTGGTAATTTCAGCATGAATCCCATGAGTACGACCAATACATGGTGTGTATTGATAGTTGAATGCTAATTTTTCTACACTCTTAATTAATTCAATCATTGCATCTTCAATTAAATCATTAGCTTGTTTCATTATAAAACCATTAGCAGTATCAACAACATCAGTAGATGTTAGACCATAATGAACCCATTTTCTTTCATCCTCTAAACTTTCAGAAACTGCTCTTGTAAAAGCAATAACATCATGCTTAGTTTCTTCTTCAATTTCATAAATACGTTCTATATCAAATGAAGCATTTTCCATAGCTTTGACTACATCTTCTAAAGGAACTACTCCAAGTTTTTGCCATGCTTGCATAGCAAGTAATTCGACATTTAGCCACGCATCAAATTTCGCTTGTTCACTCCAAACATGCTCCATCTCTTTTGTTGAATATCTTTTTATCATATAGAATCCCATCCTTACTAGATATTGTTTTAAACATACTATCATTTTATCATATTTTAGCCCGAACAAAAAGCCAATTTATCTTTAAACTGGCTTTTTATATTTAAATAGTCTTTGAAATAAAATATAAAACAAAGAGAACTGCAAGTACATACATAATTGGATGAACTTTTTTATATTCACCTTTTGCTACTTTTAAGATTACATATACTAAGAACCCAACCGCTATACCCTCAGCAATAGAATAAGCTAAGATCATAAATAACATTGTTAAAAATGCTGCTGTAGTATCTGCAAAATCTTCAAAATCAATATGTTTTATATTCGACATCATCATTGCCCCAACACATACAAGTGCAGGTGCAGTTACTGCTGAAGTTACAACAGTTAATAATGGTGAAAAGAATAAAGCAAATAAGAATAAGATTCCTGTTGTAAGAGCAGTTAAACCTGTTCTTCCTCCAGCTTCAACCCCTACTACAGACTCAGCATATGAAGTAATTGAAGAAGTACCAATTACAGCCCCAATAGTTGTTGCCGTAGCATCAGCCATTAAAGCTCTATCAGCATCAATTAATGAACCATTCTCATCAAGAAGATTTCCTCTAGTTGCTACCCCAATTAAAGTTCCAGCAGTATCAAAGAAATCAAGGAACAATACTGAAAATACTACAAACCAGAATTTAACATCACCAAGTAATGCAAGAATATTATGATCAAATGCTTTAAAGAACACTGGCTCTAAACTTGGAATTGAACTAACTACTGCAGTAGGTGTTTCAAGTAATCCAGTTAAAATACCAATAATAGCTGTAACACTAAGTCCAATAAAGATTGCTGCTTTAGTATTTCTAACAACTAAAACTAAAGTAAGAATAATACCACCAATTGCAAGTAGAACATTTGGATCAGCAAAGTTTCCAATTGTAACTAATGTTGCTTCACTACCAACGATTATTCCAGCACCCTTTAATCCAACAAAGGCAATGAATAATCCAACACCTGAACTAACAGCATATTTAAGCGAAGATGGTATTGCATTTATTATCATCTCTCTTAGACCAGAAGCAGCTAAGCAAACAAAGATTGCCCCAGCACAGAACACTGCAAATAAACCTTGTTGAAAGCTATATCCTAGTGCACCACATATTGTAAAAGCAAAGAATGCATTCATACCCATACCAGGAGCTTGAGCAACTGGATAATTAGCATATAATGCCATAATAAACGTACCTAAAGCTGCAGCTAGTGCAGTAGCAACAAATACCGATTCTGCAGGCATTCCAGCTTTTGATAAGATATCAGGATTAACAAATAAAATATACGCCATAGATAAGAATGTTGTTGTCCCCGCCAAAATTTCTGTCTTAACTGTTGTTTTACGTTCTTCTAGTTTAAAAAAAGACTTTATCATTTAATTTCCTCCAAATATTATATTATCATTATAGAAACAAAAAAGGCTTTTATATTTCTATAAAAGCACAAAAAAGCCTGTGCCATTATAGTCTTACATTCACGGTGTAAGGTAGAAACCTGTTAGCCATATCCTAACGCTTATATAATGATTACGCTATAAGTATAGCATACAAAAAAATAAAAGAAA
>JAVWHL010000035.1:0-10910 GCA_036640095.1 Erysipelotrichales bacterium
TATGAACTTTATCAAATGAATGTCTTTCTCTTAAATCCCATACATTATCACCTAATGTTATAAATCTACCATCTAAAGCTAAGTCAGTATAGAAAATAGAAATTGATTCATCCGCTTCCTCTTTAGTTAATTTTGCTATATTAGCCACTTCTACCCATAAGTCATGAAAATAAACACTTTTTCTATCATTAGTAATTATTTCATAAGCTATATCTGTTTTTGATCTTCCCATTGTTTTCCTCCTACATTTTTTGTGGTGCACTAACACCAACTAAATCTAAAGCATTTTCAAGTGTAATTTGACATGCTTGAAGTAATGCTAATCTAGCACTTGTCAATTCTATGTTATCTTTATCAATAACCTTACATTCATTATAATACGAATGGAACAGACTTGCTAGCTTTTGCGTGTAATTTGTAATACGATGTGGTGCTCTTTGAATAGCTGCATCGTATACTTGTTGACTAAAATCATTTAAATATTTAATTAAATCAATCTCTTTTTCATGATTTAATAAACTTGCATCAAATTCCCTATTAATATCTAATTCTTCTGCTATAGATAATATTGAACATATTCTAGCATGTGCATACTGAGCATAGAATACAGGATTATCATTAGATTTTGAAGTAGCTAAATCTAAATCAAAATCAAAGTGAGAAGAACCTGCACGTGATGCAAAGAAATATCTTACAGCATCAATACCAACTTCATCACATAAATCTCTTAATCCAATAGCATTTCCAGTACGCTTAGACATTTTAACTTCTTGACCATCTGATATTAATCTTACCATTTGTACAATATCAACTTCTAATAAATCTTGTTTTTGAGTTGCTATTTCAATTGCAACTTGCATTCTTTTGATATAACCATGATGATCTGCACCCCATAAGTTTATCATAGAATTAGCTCCATTTTCAAGTTTTTGAAGATGGTTTGCTATATCGGGAGTCAGGTAAGTATATGATCCATCACTCTTCTTTAAAACACGATCTTTATCATCACCATATGAAATAGACTTAAGCCATAAAGCACCTTCTGATTCATAGATAGCATCATTAGCTACAAGAATATCTAATGCTTTTTCAACTTTATTATCATCATATAGTTTTTGTTCACTTGTCCACACATCAAATTCAACATTGAAGTCTCTTAAATCTTGCTTAAGTTTATCTAGTTCATATAACTTTGCAGTTTCTTTAAAATAATTAAAAGTCTCTTCACTTTCAGCATTTAATAAAGTATCTTTTTTAAGATTCTTAATCATTAAAGCTATATCTTTAATATCTTCTCCAAAGTATCCATCTTGAGGCATCTCCATATCAATATCATGTAATTGATGATAACGAGCTATTACAGAATTAGCTAAGTTATTAATTTGATTACCTGCATCATTTACATAATATTCACGAACTACATCAAAACCAGCTTTTTTATAAAGTCTAGTTATAGAATCACCTAAACTTGCTTGACGAGCATGCCCTAAGTGTAAATCACCAGTTGGATTAGCACTTACATATTCAACATTTATTTTTCCAGCATCATTTAAAGGCCATTGACCAAAATCTTTGCCTTGTTCAATAATATTCTTGATTGAAGAAGCTAAGCTTGCTTTGTTCATAACAATATTAATAAAACCTGGTTTCACTACATCAATTGAATCAACATTAGCTTTTTCATAATCAAAATTATCTTTTATTTTATTAGCAACATTAATTGGATTATCCTTGCATAGCTTACAGAATTTCATTGCAGCATTTGTTGAATAATCTCCTAATGAACTATCTTTAGGTATTTCTATAACAATAGCACTTTGATCAATATCAATTTCACTATCTATTTTTAAGATAGCATTATAAATTGCTTCTTTTAGTGCATCTTCTATTTTTACCATATTATTCACTCCTATTAATATTTATATTTATCTTAAAGTTTCCTGTATTAATTTGATTAACAATCAAATCGTACTCAATATGTAACTTCATATTATTAATCTCTAAATTTCTTAAACCTAAATTTAAATCAATTGTATATCCCATTACATCATACATTCCAAATGACTTCTCACTTTTATAGAAATGCATTTCACTAGAGAAATCACCTTCTCTAATTAAATGAAGCTCATTACTATTATATCTAATAATACATTTTATCTTCGCATCTTCCATTGGCTCATCAAATTCAATTATTTCAAAGCCATCTTCAAATCTAGCATCAGCTTCTACATTATACTTTATATCTTCATTACCATTTTCATTTGTATGAAACGAATGAAAATCAATATCTACTTTACTCATATAACTCTCCCATATAATTTTGATGGAAATATAATTTACTTTCAGTTTTTTGCTTAGCACTCTCAACAATAGCATTAACTAAATTACTTGAATCATACAATTCTCTAATGCTTCCATCTTTTTCTTTTATTAATATACTTTGAGGGTTTAGTTCCCCATAATAATCATATATTTTTCTTTTTATAGTTTGTATTCCAAAATAGTATTCTTGTTTAGATTCATTTGTCTCAAACTTATTAATTAACTCTAATCCTTCATCACTATTTTTAATATCTCTGTGTTTAAATAGTTTTCTTTCAAGAAAACAATGACTTAATTCACTTAAGATTTCATCTTCTTCATTTGAAAATTCTCTAAAATAGTAATTAATAATTGATTCATCTAAATGCATATAATCTTCAATTTTAATTTTATCTATTTCAATAAATGGTTTTAAATATTTTAAGTCTGTTTTAAATTGATAACCACTTAGTATTAATTCTTTGAATCTTCTTAATATCTTCGTTAAAATTAATTCAAATGAATTTGCTGTTGGGTGAAGATATACTTGCCAATACATATGGTATCTAGCAAAAATATAATCTTCAATAGCATGAACGCCACTATTTTTAAATGCAATTTGATTGTCTACTACAATCATAGAGCGAAGTAATCTTTCTAAATCAAAGTTACCATAACTAACTCCACAATTATATGCATCTCTTAATAAGTAGTCCATCCTATCAGCATCTACTTGACTAGATATTAATTGAATTAGAATTTTATTTGGATGTTCTTTTTTAATTACTGCAGCTACTTCACTAGCAATTTTAGGATCATATTGATTTAAGACCTTAGTAATACTAGTATCTTCTATCATCATTCTAATACCCATCTCTTCATGATCACTTCCAAAAACATCTTCAAATGCATGTGAATATGGTCCATGTCCAATATCGTGTAGTAAACCAGCACACATTGCAATAATTTTTTCTCTAGTACTTAGTGTTTGAGAAATACTTTCAACTTCAAAAATAATACGTCTAACAACATTATAGACTCCTAGTGAATGAGCAAAACGACTATGTTCTGCACCAGGGAAAACCATGAAAGTTCCACCTAGTTGATGAACTCTTCTTAACCTTTGAAAAATATCAGTATTGATAAGTTCCCATATTATTTGATGTTCAATTGGAATATTACCATGGATGTTGTCTCTGATAACTTTTTTCTCTTCAAGTTTTAAGTCAATAACCTTGTTCATATCACATTCACTCCCTTTTATCTATCCTTATTATTATACCATAATTAAGAGTTTTTCTTAACTAAATTTACTAAAGAAAACAATAAAATGAAGACAGTTAACTGTCTTCATTATCTTTCTTTTGGTTCACGCCACATTTTAGCACCTAAACCGACTAATACTTCATCGATTTTAGCATAGCCTCTATCAATATGATAAATATTATCTATCTCTGTAACACCCTCTGCAATTAAGCCAGCTACTACTAAAGCAGCTCCACATCTTAAGTCTGTTGCCTTAACTTGTGTCCCACGAAGTGGTGTTGGAGCTTCTACTATTGCAAGATTATTTGCAGTCGTAAGATTAGCACCCATATTATTTAATTCATAAGTATGTTTGAAGCGTTCAGGGTATATATTATCTGTTATCTTAGATATTCCCTTTGCTTGTGTTAATAATGTTGTAAACGGTTGTTGTAGATCAGTTGCAAACCCTGGATATACTTGTGTAGAAATATCTACACCTTTTAAATCAGTAGATTTACGAACAATAATACTATCTTCTAATATTTCTAAATCAACACCCATTTCTTCCATTTTAGAAGTTAAACTCTCTAAATGTTGAGGTATGATATTTTCAATTTCAACATAATCACCAGCTGCTGCTGCAATAATTAAATATGTACCTGCAACAATACGATCAGGAATTATTTCATGAATACATCCATGAAGATAATCAACACCAATAATTGTAATTACATCTGTACCAGCACCTTTTATTTTTGCACCCATCTTATTTAATAAGTTACACACATCAATAATTTCAGGTTCTTTAGCAGCATTTTCTATTATTGTAGTTCCTTCTGCTTTAGTTGCAGCAAGTAGAATATTAATTGTTGCTCCCACACTAGCAAAATCTAAATAAATTTTAGTTCCTACTAATTTATCAGCACGTAAATGATAACCACTATAGCTTTCAACTTCTTGAGCACCTAGTGATTCAAATCCTTTAACATGTAAATTAATTGGACGTGGCCCTAAATAACACCCACCAGGTAATTTCATTTGAATTTCTTTATATTTACCTAATAGTGATCCCATAAAATAATATGAAGCTCTAAGCTTTGAAGTAAGCTCATGAGGTATTTCTTTATTTTCCATTTCACTTGGATCAACTGTAAGTTCATCCCCTGTTATATTTACTTTTATTCCTAAATAAGTAAGAATTTCAGCTAATGCATCAACATCAGTAATATCAGGAATCCCCTGTAATGTTACAGGTTCATCTGCTAAAACTAAAGCTGGAATCAATGCTACAGTAGCATTTTTAGCCCCACTTATTTTAACTTTTCCATTTAATCTATGTTTTCCTTCTATTTTAATGATTTCTTCCATTTATTAAAAAACACCATCTTTCCTGTATACCAAAAATTATTATACCAAATATTTTACTAAAATGCATTATTTAATTTAAATAATAACATGAAATATATTCCTTTAAAATACACTTGCTTTATATCCCTAGTTTATGAACTTTTGCACACATACACAACTTTTATAGACTAGCTACTATATTACACTCTTTATGTATACTATATATATACAATATTTATTATAGTCATTTATATATCTTATCTATCATAATATATGTTAGAATTACATTGAGGAGTGAAAGAGATGAATATATTAAATATTAAAGCAGATACAGAGTACGTATATCCTATTGAAAGCGATAGCAAAAAATATAATTTTATGTTACGTCTAACTAAATTAAATGAAGCTAAAACTAAGTTTCCTTGTGTTCTTGGTTTTGATCGTCAAATATTAGGACTTGAAGAAACAATTATTAGTGCATTTAGAAGAGAAATAACAATCAATAAAAATGAAATTGAAATTGCTCGTTCAGAAGATGAATTCACTTTAGAATCTGGTTCTTGCTTAGAATTATTAATACGTGATGATATCAAAAAAGCAGATGTTAAAATTAATAGTGGTTTTATGACTTATCAAGGAGAACTAATTCTAGCTTATGCTCTAGAAGAAAGCATTTTATTTATCAATGATGTTGAACACAAACTTCAAAAAGATGAATATATAATAATTGAAAACTTCGATAGAAAAAATATCGATTTAATCACAAACCAAACAATGTTTGTAGGAGAATTTAATTTAGCTTATACACTATAAAGAAACTTCAAATGAAGTTTCTTTTTTATTTATTTGCATTAATCATAATTTTAGTTAATAGATTAGTATATTCTACTGGATCTTCAATTTCTAATCCTTCAATTAATAATGATTGATTATATAATACTTTAGCATAATCTTTAATATCATCTTTATTATCTTGATATGTACTACTCATTACTTTAAATAATTCATGATCTGGATTAATCTCTAATACTTTAGTTGCTTTTAATCCTTGATTATCTGGCATTTGAGCAAGTGTTTTTTCCATTTCGATTGATATACCTTCTTCAAAAACTAATGCAGCAGGACTTGTTTTAAGTCTACTTGTTAAAGTAACATCTGATACTTTATCAGATAGTTCTTCTTTAATTAGTTCTAATAAATCTTTATTATCATCTGTTGTTTTAGCAATCTCTTCTTTAGATGCTTCATCAACACTATAATCGGCAGATGTAATTGATTTAAATGGTACTCCTTCGTATTCACTTAAAACATTAATCGCAAACTCATCCACTTCATTTATGAAGTATAAAATTTCTTGATTATCACTTAAAGCTTTCTCCATTACAGGAAGCTTTTTAATTTGTTCTATTGAACTACCAGTAATAAATAGAATTTCTTTTTGTTCTTCTGGTTTTCTTTCAAGATATTCTTTAAAACTTACATATTTATCTTCTTTAGTTGATTTAAATAAAATAAGATCTTTTAAAACATCTTTTTTAGCACCGAAGTTTTCATAGATTCCATAAACTAATTGTTGTCCAAACTCATCGTAGAATGCTTCATAGTTTTCACGATCTTTATTCAACATATCTAATAATTCACTTTTAACTCTTTTTTCAATAGCATTCGATAATTTAATAACATTACTATCTTTTTGTAACATTTCTCTTGATATATTTAAAGATAAGTCTTCACTATCTACAATTCCCTTAACGAATTTAAATGCATCACTAATTAAATATTCACATTCACCTTCAATAAAAACAGATTTAGAATATAAATCAATTTGTATTTTATAATCATTTGAATAGAAATTAAATCCTTTGTGAGATGGAATAAATAAAAGCATCTCATAGTTTAAAGCACCTTCTGCTTTACGATGAATTACTCTACTTGGAGCTTGCCAATCATGGAACTTAGACATATAGAAGTTATCATATTCTTCTTTACTAATATCTTTTTTATCTCTTTTCCATAGTGCTTTCATTGAATTGATAGTAGTTCTCTCATTTTTTATTTCATATTTATCATAAAGAGTATTACCTTCTTCATCAACATCATAGTGTTTTATTTCTTTATCCATTATAATTGGATATTTAATAAAATCAGAGTATTTTTTAATAAGATTTTCTAATTCATCTTTATCTAAAAACTTGTCAAAATCTTCTCCTTCTTTAATATATAACTTAATTAAAGTACCATCTTGATTTGAGCTATCCTCTTCAATCTTATAAGCTTCTACTCCATCACTTGACCATTTATAAGCTTGTTCATTTACCTTTTTAGAAATAACCTCAACATTATCACTCACAATAAAACTAGAGTAAAAACCTACTCCAAATTGACCAATAACATCAATATCATTTCCTTCTTCTAATTGTTTAATAAACTCTTTAGATCCAGAATGAGCAATTGTACCCAAATTACTTTCTATTTCTTCTTTATCCATACCAATACCATTATCAAAGATACTAATGATACGTTTTTCTTGATTAACATCTATTTCTATATAAGGATTACTATTTTCATATTCTTTATCTTGTAGTGAGATAAAATGTCTTTTATCTAAAGCATCGCTTGCATTAGATACTAACTCTCTTAAGAAGACTTCCTTATTAGAATAAATAGAATGAATCATTAATTCTAATAATTGTTTTGATTCTGCTTTGAATTTCTTTTCCATTTCTACCTCTCCTTTACAAGTAACTATTATAGCATTTACTACTTTCTTTTCAATCTATTCTAGCACTTGTTCACAAGAGTGCCAAAACTAATTGTATAATATTGTTGAATCCTTACTTTTAGTAGAATTTAATTTTAAATAATATAAAAATTCACTTTTATTCTTTTGACATTGAGTCTTTATTAATATATAATTTATTTGAATAAGGGAGTAACTAGCAGTTGAATTTCAACTGGTTCATAGTCAACAACCGATAGATTCTATCTGGCTATGTATTAAACGGTGAGACTTATGAGTAAGCGTTTGCTTATTCATAGGTCTCTTTTTTTCAAATAAGGAGGAATGGATATGTGGTTTAACAAAAAGCTTAATGATGTCTTTACTGAAACCAATAGTTCACTAGAGGGTGGATTAAACGATGAGCAAATTAGTAAAAATAAAGAAAAGTATGGTGAAAATGTCTTAGAGAAGGTAGAAAATGATAGTGCTCTAAGAATAGTTATCAACAATATAATAGAACCATTAAATATTGTATTGATTGGTGTTATCTTAATATGTTTCTTTATTCAAGAGTATAAAGAGGTAATTATTATCTCTGTTATTATTACTATTAATATTATTATTAGTACTATACAAGAATTGAAATCACAAAAAGCATTAGATGCTTTAAAACAATTATCTTCACCTAAATCAACAGTTATTAGAAATGGTGAGACAATTGAAATTGACTCTGATCAATTAGTAGTTGGTGATATTGTTATATTGGAAGCTGGTAATTATATTCCAGCAGATCTTCGAGTTATTGAAGCTGGTGGTTTAAGTATTGATGAATCTGCTTTAACGGGTGAGTCTATTCCAGTTGAAAAAGAAGTGATTGAAATAGAAGATGAAGATACACTTTTAGCAGATCGTCTTAACATGTTATATTCATCTACATTTATAACTAATGGTCGCGCTAAAGGTATTGTTGTTAGTGTTGGTCTTGATACTGAAGTAGGTAAAATTGCTGGTTTAATTAGTAGTGCTCCAAAAACTACTACACCACTTCAAGACCGTCTTGCTGAATTAAGTAAGTATATTTCTGTTTTAGCATTTGTTGTTGCTGCAATTATCTTTGCATTAAACTTCTTTGTTAATAAAGAAGATATAGCAAGTGTCTTTATTGGTGCAATCACTTTAGCAGTTGCTATTATTCCAGAGTCTCTTCCAGTAATAGTCTCAATCATTTTAGCAATCTCAGTCTCTAAAATGGCTAAGCATCACACTATTATTAAAAAGCTTCCAGCTGTTGAAAGTTTAGGTGCTGTTAATGTTATATGTACTGATAAAACTGGTACTTTAACACTAAATAAAATGAGCGTCACTGATACATTTTGCGGTATTGATGATGTTAATAAAGTCGTTTTAGATAAAGATAGTAGATTAGTTCAAGCAATGGCATTATGTAATGATTCATTTGTTAATAGTGAAAATAATCCTGTTGGAGACCCTACTGAATTAGCTCTTACATACTATGTTCAAGATAAAGGTATTAATGAATTAGAGTATCGTAAAGTTAATGAACGTATTGAAGAGATTCCTTTTGATTCTTCTCGTAAATTAATGACTACTTTAAATAAAGTTGGTAATGAAGAAATCGCATATACTAAAGGAGCTATTGATCAACTTCTAGCAAAAGCTACAATGATAGTTGATAAAGATGAAATAAGAGCTATTACACAAGAAGATAAAGATATCATCATGGAGAATGCTAATTCACTCTCAAAAAGAGCACTTCGTGTTCTAGCATTTGGATATCATTTAAGTAGTAAAGAAAGTCTTGATGAAGAAAACATTATCTTTATTGGTGCTGTTGGTATGATTGATCCTGAAAGACAAGAAGCAAAAGTTGCGATTGCTAAAGCAAAACATGCCGGAGTTAAAACAATTATGATTACAGGAGACCATCCTGTTACAGCATATGCTATTGCCCAAAACTTAGATATGGTTGAATCAAAAGAACAAGTAATTACTGGTAGTCAATTAGCTCAAATGAGTGATGAAGAATTATTTGAAAAAGCTAATACTTTCTGTGTTTATTCACGTGTTAGTCCTGAACAAAAAGTTAGAATAGTTGAAGCTCTACAAAAAGCTGGAAATACTGTTTCAATGACTGGTGATGGAGTAAATGATGCACCAAGTTTACAAACTGCTCATATTGGGGTTGCAATGGGTATTACTGGTACTGATGTTGCTAAACAGGCATCTGATATGATTTTAATGGATGATAACTTTGCTACTATTGTATATGCAGTAGAAGAAGGTCGTAATATTTATAATAAGATTAAACGTGCTGTCCAATTTATACTAGCTACAAACCTAGGAGAAGTATCAGGTATCTTTGTTGCTACATTATTTAGCTTAGGTACTCCATTAGGTGCCATTCATGTATTATGGGTTAACTTAATTGTTGAATCACTAATTGCTATTCCAATAAGTATGGATGGTAATGATTCTAGTGTAATGAATGATAAACCTCGTAAAAAAGATGAAACAATCTTTGCTGGGATATTAGGTTCAATTCTATTGCTTGGTTTTATTGTTGGTGGAACGATGTTAGGATCATATCTTCTAATTGGATATCTAGGATATGATGAATTAGTAGCTTCAAGTGTTGCATTTGCTGTAATGGCTACTGCTCCAATGATTTATGTATTAAGTTTAAGAACACCAAACAAACCATTACATAAATCTAAACCACTAGAAAACAAAGTATTACTTGGTGCAATAGGTTTAGGAATTGTATTAAACTTAGTTATTATTAATACACCATTAAATACATTCTTTAACTTAACTGCTTTAACTGGTACTCCATTATTGATTGCAATAGTTGGTATTCTTATTCCAACATTCTTATATGAAATATATAAATTAATTAAAAATAGTTCCAAATAAATATAAGTCTAGTCTATCAAGACTAGCTTTTTATTATAGTCATATATTCTATTAAGACAATTCTAAATTTAAAAGATAATTTATATACTAAGAATACTAACAAATATTTCTTAGTGATTGTATCTTATTACAATAATACCTATCAAATAAAAAAGACATCTTTATTATATAGGCTCTATAATATTTGGAGGGGAATAACTAAAAAGTTATTTCTTTCCATTTTTATGTTTGTATAGAAAAAGGCATATAATCACTGTTATAATTAAGTCGCTAAACAAATCAAAGGAGTGATTATATGCACAATTCTAATTCTATCAAAAATTTACTTAATATTAAAGATAAAAATATCTTTTTAGAT
>JAVWHL010000036.1:0-10910 GCA_036640095.1 Erysipelotrichales bacterium
TATGCCTTTTTCTATACAAACATAAAAATGGAGAGAAATAACTTTTTAGTTATTCCCCTCCAAATATTATAGAGCCATAAAACAATAAAAAGAGAAATTAATTTTTCTCTTTTTTTATAGCTTTGTATCAATATCTATAAATGTATCCTATATGTACTTTAGTTCATATTCTTTGTTCACAAAATTTATCTGTGATATATTTTATTTACAAAGAGAGGTTGAGTAAAAATGAAAATAGGATTACCAAAAGAAATTAAACCAAACGAAAATCGTGTTGCTTTAACACCAGCAGGAGTACAAGCTCTAGTTAAAGCTAAACATAGTGTTGTTGTAGAAACTAATGCAGGACTTGGCTCTGGAATTGATGATATTAAGTATCAAGAAGCTGGCGCTACGATTGTTAAAAGTGCAAAAGAGGCATGGGATGCACAAATGGTTGTCAAAGTTAAAGAACCACTTGCTAGTGAATATCAATTTTTTAAGAAAGATATGATATTGTTTACATATTTACATCTAGCAGCAAATGAAGAATTAATTAATGCATTACTAAAATCTAAAGTTAATGCAATAGCATATGAAACTGTTCAATTAAAAGATAAATCATTACCTTTACTTGCACCAATGTCAGAAATTGCAGGGCGTCGTGCACCATTAATTGCAGGTAATTATTTAGAAAAACAATATGGTGGAATGGGTGTTCTTCTTTCTGGAGTACCTGGTACACAAAGAGCGCATGTTGTTGTAGTAGGAGCTGGGATTGCTGGTTTGAATGCTGCTAAAATAGCTGATGGAATGGGTGCTCGTGTTACAATTCTTGATGTTAATTTAGCCCGTTTAAAATATATCGACGATACTTATCAAAATATTCAAACATTATATTCAAATGAAGAAAATCTTTATGAAGCTGCTAAGAGTGCTACTGCACTAATATCAACTGTATTGATTCCTGGTTCAAAAGCGCCAAAATTAGTTAAAGAATATATGGTTAAAGATATGCAACCAGGTTCAGTGATAATTGATGTTGCTATTGATCAAGGTGGTTCTGTTGAAACAATTGATAGAGTAACTACTTTAGATGATCCAATTTTTGAAAAACATGGTGTTCTTCATTATTCGGTTGCTAATATGCCTGGGGCTGTTCCTCAAACTTCAACTTATGCACTAACTAATGCATCATTTCCATATGTAAATGCACTGGCTAAACATGGTATTGAAGCATGTTTAAAAGATAAAGCTCTTTTGAAAGGTGCTAATACAATCAATGGTAATATTACTTATGAAGCTGTTGCAGAGGCAATAGGAACTAAAGCTAAAGATGCTAAACATCAAATAACAAAATTATGTGAATAAGAAAATGCACTCGATTGAGTGCATTTTTTTATGAATTAATATAATTTTGTATTTCTTTTATTTCATCTTTATATATTTCAGTTAATTCATCTACTGTATATTTGTCAGTTTCTTTAATTAGTAATCTTTGAATGTTTGTAGCATTGATATGACTAAATATTAAAGAATCAACTGGTTTAATAGCATCAAACATTGTAGGATAATTATTTCCTGCAGTAATAATAGTTAGTGCTTTTTTCTTTTTAAAAGGTAGTTCTTGTTTATGTACATATTTAAGTGCAAATAAGTATTGCATTCTGCTTATTGAACTGAGTAATTCACCACTAAAGCTACTAAAATGAAGTGGTGAAGCCAAGACAACAAGGTCAGCTTGCGATATATCTTCAATCATAACTTGAAATTCATCTTTATAAATACACTCATTTGGATTTCTAAAACAGTATTTACAATCGATGCAAGGTTTAATATTAGCTTTATACGCATAATATGTTTTAACATCGCAACCTTTTAAGACTATATCAGTAATTTGTGTAGTGATACCTTTTTCTAAGGGAGATCCATTTATAACTACTACTTGCATGAACATTCCACCTGTCTTAATGTTTTTATTTGTTCAATCATATTAAGTTGTTTTTCAACTTTCGGATCAAAATTTAGTAATTTGAAGAATACATCAACCATATACCCTGTAACTAAAAGGGAAATAAACGTCCCTATTCCAAAGTTACCACCTAGTATAATGCCAATAATTAACACTACTCCCTCAATTGCTGGCTTAACATACTTTGTATCAATGCGATATCGTTGCATAATTCCTAGCATAAAAGAATCTCTAGGCCCAGCGCCAGTTTTAGTAAATAAATATAAACTAACCCCTAAAGCCATTATTATTGAACCTACAATATTAAAGGCAATGCCTTCAACAAAGCCGTTTGCTTCAGGAATGATTTTCATTAGCACATCTATAATGCTTCCTATAACAGCAATATTTAAAATAGTCCCAAATCCTGGGTATACCTTAATAAAAACACCTAGTAATAAGACAACCATTCCAACTATTATATTTACAAGACCTATTGGAAGACCTGTATGTAATGCGACCCCCTGGTGTAAGACATCCCATGGATTTACACCTACTTTGCCCTTTAATGCTATTACAATACCTAATGCGATTAAAAAGAAACCAAAAAGTAAAATAAGCATTCGTTTACCAAATGCAAGGTTAAATATTTTATAGTTCATTTACTTTTCTTTATGCTTTAATGCTAATTTAGCATAGTTTGCACAATTACCTTTTACATAAGCTTTTTCTTCTTCTTTTAGAGGTCTAACTTCTTTAGCAGGACGTCCTACAATTAACATTCCTGGATTAAATTTAGCATTTTGTGTTACTAAAGATCCTGCTCCAACTAAACAATTATCTGGAATTTCACATCCATTTAATAGTGTTGAACCCATTCCAATTAAGCAATCATTTCCTACTGTTGCACCATGGACAATACAATTATGACCAATTGTTACATTATCTCCAATGCTTAGTGGATAATCATCATCTACATGTAATGAGCTAAGTTCTTGAACATTACTACCTTTTCCAATATAAATACTGTTTAAGTCTCCACGAATTGTCGTATTATACCAAATGCTGACACCTTCTTTGATTTCAACATCTCCTTCTATTCTTACACCATCTTGGATATATACATCATCTGCAATTGTTGGTTTTATTCCATTAAATTCATATAATTTCATTTTAAGTCCTCCCTTATTAATTGTACTCATTATAACATGTTTTTGTTTTTATGTATCGATATCACATATGGTGCCATTTCATTATTAATAATTGAATATTTACTAATATGAAAACTACTATCTAGAGTATTAATATATTCTTCGATTACTTCTTTTTCGACATTACCTTCTTGGTGTCCTGGATAAATTGTAATTGAAAGTAGAGTTCCCTTTTTCATTTGTGCTATTACTTTTTTAATAGCATTTAATGTTGAATCGATATTAGTAGTTATATCTTTATCAAATCCTGGTAAGTATCCTAAATTAAAGATATATACCTTAATATTTTCAAAGTTATACTTATCAAAATTTTCATGGCTATCAAGATAATATTCTATATTACTATATTCTTTGAGAAAATCTTTACTATTTTGTATAGCTTGTTCTTGAATGTCAAAGGCATATACCTTATTAAAATGATTGGCTAAATATTCACTATCATGACCATTACCTAAAGTCATATCTATTGCATTCATATCTTTATCAATAAAATTATTTATTACTAGTTTAGTATAATCACTAATCCTAATTAGATTACTCATATTTATCACCTTGCAAGACATTATTTTTGGCCATATACTTATCAATACTATTTAAAACATTTGTTTTATTTAAAGTCCATTCTGGTGCTAAAAGTTCGTCCTTATTAGCATCACCTGTTAATCTTTGAATTATCATAGTTGGTGGTAGTAATTCTAATTGTTTAACTACTATTTCAACATATTCTTCTAGACTTAAAAGTTCACTATCATTAGCTAAATATTCATTTGCCATTTTAGTGCCTTTAATTAAATGTAACATATGAATTTTAATACCATCTATAGGAAGATGACTTATTCTCCTAATATTTTCAATCATCATTTCCTTTGTCTCATTCATGAAGCCATTGATCATATGAATACAGACCTTAATATTAGTCTTTTCTAAACGTTTTATTGTATCAAGAAAGACATCATAGTTATAACCTCTATTAAATGAAGTCGCTGTTGCATCATATGTTGTTTGTAACCCTAGTTCTATCCATATATCTACTTTATTAGTAAGACTACCTAAGTATTCAATAACATCATCTTCTAAAGAATCTGGTCTAGTTGCAATTGAAAGTGCTACGACACCCTCTTTATTTATGAACGGTTGAAAAGTCTCTTTTAAAATATTTAAAGGTGCATAAGTATTAGTGTATGCCTGAAAATATGCAATGTATTTCCCATCTTGCCATTTATGATGCATCTTTTCTTTTATATCATCAAATTGTTTATTTAGATTATCTACTCTATTTCCAGCAAAATCTCCACTACCTAATGCACTGCAAAAGGAACAGCCACCATAGGCTACTTTACCATCTCTATTAGGACATGAAAAATCAGCATTTAAACTAACTTTAAATACTTTAGAATCATATTTATTTTTTAAATAATAATTAAATGTATGATATCTTTTATTATCATTCGAATATATAAAATCATTCATCAGATACTCCTCCTTAGAAAAAGAAATAGTTTTAACTATTAAAGTAGTTAACTATTTCTTCACGATCACTTTTAAGTTGTTCAATCAAACAATCTATACCATCAAATATTCTCTCACGACGAATCGCTTTATAAAAGACCACTTCTATTTCTTCACCATAGATATCTTCATCAAAATCAATAATATTAGTTTCAATAGAAGCTGTTTGACTAAAGTTAAACGTTGGATTATGCCCTATATTAGTCATTCCAATATATTCTTTACCTTTATAAATAACCTTAGTTGCATATACTCCTACTTGAGGAATACGATAGTTAACAATTGGTCTTATATTCGCAGTTGGAAAGCCTATTGTACGACCTTTTTGATTACCTGTAATAACTTTACCAATAATAGAGTAATTCTTATTTAATAGCTGGTTTGCCTTTTCTATCTCACCATGAGATAAATATTCATGAATAGCTGTAGAACCAATTTTCTTATTGTCAAACTCTACTTTATCTAAAACAACAGTTTCAAACTTAGATTGTTTCTTTAATAAATCAGTATCCCCTGCTTTATCTTTTCCAAATCTAAAATCAAAACCACATACTAAATATTTAATATTATTATTAATAATTACATTGTTAATAAAATCAATTGGCGACATATTTTTTATTTCATGATTAAAATGAATTAAGAATAAAGTATCTACTCCTAAATCTTCTAACATTTTATTTTTTTGATCCAATGATTTTAATACATAGTAATTATCTATATTGTTTACAACTTGTCTTGGTGTTATATCAAAGCTTAATAAACCTAATTTCATTTTATGTTTAAGCGCTAGTTTTTTTGATCTCTCAATTACTTTTTGATGACCCGCATGTAATCCATCAAAATTACCAATAGCGGC
Source organism: Erysipelotrichales bacterium (assembly GCA_036640095.1). Taxonomy (GTDB): domain Bacteria; phylum Bacillota_I; class Bacilli_A; order JAJDGJ01; family JAJDGJ01; genus JAVWHL01. Next base: position 5,507 of record JAVWHL010000036.1, read on the forward strand.
CACATGCTCATCCATAATACTATTTAATTGATTAAATCTTATATGCACTATATCCATTACCATAACCCCCTTATCACTTTAGCTTTTCCATCAATACTTCTTTCATAAATCGCAATCACATTACCTTCTTTATCTAAGACTATAAAGCGATTATCAATATCAATTTCTAATTGTTTTCCATTTTTAACATCTTTTATTTTATCATCATCTAATATAACTTGTTGATAGTCATCCATAGCTTCCTTAATTCCAATTAGTTGATACTCTTCATTTCTTATTTGATCTAATGTATAAGCATCTTCTATTTTAAATGAACCTGATTGTTCTCTAACTAGATTAGTTAAAACACCAGGATAATTTAAAGTATTTGCTATATCATAACACAGACTCCTAATATATGTTCCACTAGAGCATTTAACATTGATTGTAATCAAATCATTTTCAAAATCAATTAGTTTAATATCATATATATTTATTTCACGAGTTGGTATTTCAACCTCTTGATTAGCTCTTGCATATTCATATAGTTTTTTACCATTTACTTTTATAGCACTATATATTGAAGGTGTTTGCATTTGCTTGCCTTTATACTGTTCTAATACTTTAAGAATATCTTCTTTACTATATTCATTTTGGTATTCTTTAGTTTCAACTACTTCACCTGCTAAATCTTGAGTTGTTGTTGCTTCCCCTAATTTAAATGTTGCTGTATACTCTTTAGAGTCTAAAACTAAGAAATTAGATAGTTTTGTGGCATTATTCACAAGACATACAAGAACACCTTTAGCAAGTGGGTCTAATGTACCACAATGTCCTATTTTCTTTGTCTTAAGTATCTTTCTAAGCTTAAATATAACATCATGACTTGTCATACCTGCTTCTTTATTTACTAAAATTATTCCATTCATTTTATCACCTCCTATATTTTATCACTATTAATAGAATAATTAAAGAAACGAATATTGTTTTTATGGTATAATCATTGTAGAGGTGATACTTATGCTTAATGATAAGCTTATAATCGAAATGAGTTGTAACTATGTTTATCGTCTAGAAGAACTTTTAGATGTAAATAGTGCATTTTCAAAAGATATGAAAAGATTATATCCCTATATTAAAATAATAGATGTTGTCTATCAATATAATGAATCTAATCTTGTTGCAATTTGCGTACAAGATACTGAATCAAAAGATGCAGCTGTTATTTTCCAAGGATCTACATCTTTAATCAATTGGAAAACAGATAATTTTAATAATTTTTTAAATCGCAATGTTAAAGCTTATGATGCAGCATTAGAGTATTTAAAAGAACTTGAAGCAAAAGACTATCGTATTACACATGTTGGTGGCAATTCACTTGGTGGGGGCTGTGCACAGTATGTAGGACTATTCTATTCTAATATTAGAGCTTTATGTATAAATGCTTCACCATTATCTAATATAAGTGAATATGATATTAATAATCAAGCTAATAAGAGTGAAAATATTATTCATATTAGAGTTAATGCAGAGCCATTATACCGTACTGTAATGCTAGATAAAAAAAGATATGCAACTGGTTATCCAGGACATATCTATACAATAAAACGTTCTCTATTTGGTAGTTATGATTACTTTAGTTGTGTTGAATTAACTCATCGTGGTTCTATTATCTTTCAACCTGAAGCATTAAAAAAAATGTATCAAATTGAAGATATAAAAGATAAGGAAAAAATTAATGATCCTAAACTTTACAATCATTTAAATCAATTAATTAAGGCACCAAGTCTTGCGGAATATATGTCATTTGATTTAGTTAGTCATAATATTGATAATCAAGATCATTTTGATCTAGATAAACTTCAAACTAACTTTTATAATAGAATGTTAGAATTAGAGAATTCTTTAGTAAACTATCATCTAAAGAATATTGAATTAAATATTGGTAGTGAATTTGTTAATATAAATGATTCAATTTCAAACGAATTAAAAGCTATTTTAAAAACTAGCTTACTACAAGTTACACAACAAGATGAAAAACTATTTGATAATATTTATTTTGTAATAGAAAAAACAGGTAATTATTTTTATGCACAGATTGCTGAATCTATTAATAAGATAAATTCATATTTAGTACCTGAGGCTACCGCACGTGATTATGAGAAAATTATTAGAGATTTGGATATTAATAAGTCTGGTCTTCAAACAATTATTTCAAGTATGTCTAAGATTCAAGATGAACTTGATGTATATAATAATTTTAAAATTAGAAAGTTCTTTAATACTAAAACTATTCCTTCATTTGAAAATAGTAATAGTGTTTGGTCACAAAATTATAAAGCAATTGTTTTTGAAGAAATTGATGAGGCAATTCATTCTGCAGTAATGGATAATAAAAGCTTTATTAATCAAGTCGATAAAATGGTGACTACTGCATTAAAAGCTGTGAAACTAACAATGCAGATTCCGTTTTTAAATAGTGAAGAGTTTAATGAAGATGATGTGGATTTCTTATTAAACAATTATGATATTAGTAAAATAATAGATACTGGTTTAAATCTTTTTAAGGAAGATTTCTATGAAAGCATTCTTGCTGAATCATTATTATATATCTATTTAGTTAATATTAGATGTATTAATGAACAATTAAGTCTTCTTCTTAAATCATTACATAATTTAGAATTATATGTTATATCTGAGAATAAAATTAGTAATAAAAGAATTCTATGTATGATTAAAGATACATGTGAATATGCTGAAAAGTTAATGAAGTATAATGATAAAAATATGATATTAAAATAAAAGATTGCTTTCAAAGCAATCTTTTTTAGTCTAATATTTTATTTATATCTACATCAGGTGTTTGATAAGTACTTTCATCTTTTTTATTAAAGTTTTTTAAATACTCAATAACTTGATTTGTAAGATATGTTGGTGTTGAAGCTCCTGAAGTAATTGCTGCTTTCTTTTTTTTGTGCAATTGTAGTAATTCAATATCTTTTACTGTTTCAATCATATAAACATCTAATTTTCTAGTTCTTGCTAAAGATGCTAGTTTATTTGAATTATTACTTTTAGGATCTCCTACTATATATACAACATCAACATCTTCATCTACTTCTAATACAGCTTCTTGTCTAATTCTAGTAGCATTACATATTTCTTGTGATATTACTATATTCGCATATGTTTTTTGCGCAATATCAAATACTCTTTGTGCTTCTAAAATAGATATAGTTGTTTGATTAGTAATGAAAATTTTGTCATTTTTTATTTTTAATTTTCTTAATTCTCTACCATTAGTTACTAGGTGAACACGCTCACTTAATGAACAAGCTGCAATAGCTTCTGGGTGATTTTCTTTTCCAAGATATATAACATCATATCCTTGATTTAAATAATCTTGAATTAAATCATGTGTTTTTGTAACATCTTTACAAGTTGCATCATAAACAATAAAGCCTTTTTCAATTGCTTTATCCTTAACTTTTTGTGCACTTCCATGTGCACTTAGTATTACAATACCACTACAAATAGTATCTAATAAGTCTTCTCGGCTTGTTTCTACATCATCTAGTGTTTGAATTCTTAAATTCTCTAATGCTTTAACAATATATTTATTATGAACTATCATTCCTAATATATAAATTGTTTCATCTGGATGTTCTTCTCTAGCTTTCTTAGCTACATTGATTGCATTTACTACACCATAACAATATCCTCTTGGACTTATTGCCTGTATCTCCACTTTTTATCAACTCCCATATCTTAGTATAACATAAGAAATACTTAATCAAAACTAATGCCAACGATATACATAATATGGTAGAATGTTAAGTGAGGTGTTAAAATGAAATGTAATATAAAAGGTATGGAAATTAACTATGAAATAATTGGCGAAGGAAAGCCTTTTTTATGTCTACATGGATATGGAGTAGATCATAGGTTAATGAAGCATTGTATTGAACCTGCCTTAGATAAGGATACAAAATACAAAAGAATTTATGTTGATTGGCCTGGGATGGGATTGAGTGAAATCAACGATAGTATTTATACAACTGATGACTTTCTAGATTTTATTTTAGAATTTATTAAGATTGTGATTGGTGATGAGAAGTTTGTTGTTGCGGGGGAATCTTTTGGTGCATATCTGACTTATGGTCTTTTATACAAGCTAAAGGAGCAACTTGATGGGGTCTTTTTAATTTGTCCTCCAGCTAATGCCCAAGAACAACATCGTGATGCTCCAGATCATATCTACATTGTTGATGAAGAGATTGAAGCTGATTATGAAAGTAGAGAGTATCGAGAGTTTAGACATATGGCTGTTATTTCTAATCAAAAGGTCTATGATCGTTTCTTAGAAGATAATGGTCCTGGTATAAAGCTTGCTCGTATGGATATTTTAAAACCATACAAAAAAAGAGGATATGCTTTTTCTTTTGAAAGTGAAATTCCTAAGATTAAATTTGATAAACCTGCTACGGTTCTTCTTGGTAAACAAGATCATTTGGTTGGTTATAAAGAAATGTTATTTTTCTTAGATAATTTTAGTCGTGGGACATTTACTGTTTTAGATGGAGCTGGGCATAATCTTCAAATAGAATTGCCTGAATTATTAGAGGCTCACATCAAAGAGTTTCTTAACAAAGCATAGGACATATGATATAATTAAGTGTGAATTAAATACGAGAGGAGAATGATTATGAATGAAAATTTAAGTGAACAAGAACAAGTCAGAAGAGAGAAGATGCAGGATTTAATTGATAAGGGCATTAAACCTTTTGGCTATCCATTTAAGCGTACTCATTTATCTCAACAGATTTTTGATCTGTATGATCAATATACTAAAGAAGAACTAGCTGAAAAAGAATTTGAAGTTATTGTAGCTGGTCGTGTTATGACTAAACGTAATCAAGGAAAAGCTGGTTTTATGCATATTCAAGATTTAGATGGTCAAATCCAAATTTATGTTCGTAAGGATATGATTGGTGAAGAAGATTTTGAAGTCTTTAAAGCACAGGATTTAGGAGATATCGTTGGAATAGAAGGTATTGTCTTTAAAACAAATCATGGTGAATTATCAATTAAAGCTAAGAAATATCATCATTTAACTAAAGCTCTTAGACCATTACCAGAGAAATTCCATGGTTTAACTGATATAGAGGAACGTTATCGTCGTCGTTATGTTGATTTAATTGTTAATGATGATGCTAAAAAAGTTGCGATTGCTCGTCCAAAAATTATTCGTGCAATGCAAAATTATTTAGATGATTTAGGTTATATTGAAGTTGAGACTCCAATTTTGCAACCTATTTTAGGAGGAGCTGCAGCTCGTCCATTCGTTACTCATCACAATACATTAGATATGGATTTTTATCTTCGTATCGCTACTGAATTACCTTTAAAAAGATTAATTGTAGGT